>NZ_JBTNDV010000007.1:0-193484 GCF_054510815.1 Arthrobacter glycogeni | reverse complement strand
GCCCCACGGATCCCTCGACGGAATGACACCGTCCGCGTACTGGAAAAACTGGACCGCAGGAAACCAACTAGCTATCGCATAGCCACTGGACTGCTAACGGGGGCCCAACCACCCCCGCTCCACAGCGTCAATCGCTGACGCGACGAAAGCCGGCCAGAAACCTCTACGGCGCTCCTGCGTCGCTTATTTCCTCCGAGGTTTCTACCCGCTTCCGCCCTTCGGGTTGAACACTGCTCCGTCGGGGACGAGCGAGCGAGCTCGCCAGCAGGCAAAAACAACTGTGAGTCTTGCAGAGGCTGGTCTGGGACTAGCTGGCAGTGTTGATGCTGGTCGTTCTGTTTGGCGCGTGACTCGAAAAACAATTGGCCCCTTGAGGGTGCATTTGCCCGTTCAAAAGGAAGGAGGGTGGCCGCGTTGACTATCGTTGCGCAGACCCGCCCGTTCGTAATTGGCGTGGACTGCCACGCCCGCACACACACTTATGCCATCATCGAGGCCAGTACGAAGCGACGGGTCGCGTGTGAGCCGTTCCCGACCACTGGGCTGCTGTGGGGATTTCGGACAGTGGAATGAGTGGATTCTTCTACGCTGCCAAGGCTGGCTGTTGATAACCATAGTGGACTTCGTTAGGCCGACGGTATCCGAGCGCGGAATGACGGCGCCGGCTGTTGTAAAACCCCTCGATGTAGCGGATGACATCGCTGCGGGCCTGTGATTTCGTTGCGTAAACGGTCCGGTAGACACGCTCATTCTTCAGTGCTGAGAAGAATGATTCGGCCATGCTGTTGTCCCAGCACACACCCGTGCGTCCCATTGACGATCGCATGCCCAAACCGGTCACCAAGGCCCTGAACTCGGCCGAGGTGTAGACGCTGCCCCGATCGGAGTGCCAGATCGCGGCCGGCTCGATCCAGGTCGTAGCGGCGGCGTTCCTTGAGCGCATCCGCTACGAGCTCGGTGCGCATGTGATCGGCGATGAACCAGCCGACAGCTTTCTTGGAGTAACAATCGATGACGGTGGCGAGGTAGACGAACCCTTGCCACGTGTGAATATAGGTGATGTCGCCGACGAACTTCACGCCGGGGCGGTCAGCGGTGAAGTCCCGCTTGACGAGGTCGGGCATGCCCGCGGCTGCCTCAGCGTCGGTCTCGGTGGTGAGGCGGAACGGACGTGGCTGACAGGCCACCAGGCCTTGGTAGCGCATGATGTGCCGTACCAGCTCGGGAGAGCACTCGGTTCGTTCCGCGGCGAGATCGGCGTGGATGCGCCGGTACCCGTAGGTACCCTCGGACTCCTCGAAGTAGTGCTGGATCCTGGCTGTCAGGGCCTCGCGGCGGGCCGCCGTGGCTGATTTCGGACGGGTGGCCCAGTGATAGAAACCGGACGTCGAGACGGCCAACCAGCGGCACATTTTCACCACTGCATTCAGATTGGACGGGTCGGCTTTTTGGGAATCGATGAATTCATACTTGCTCACTACCGCTGCTCCCGCGCGAAGTAAGCGCTGGCATTTTTCAAAAAGGCAGTCTCTGCCCGCAGCTCTTGAACTTCGCGCTCGAGCTCCTTCAGCCGGGCCCGTTCCGAGAGCGTCAGGTCCGCCTCCGTGCCGCCGTTGGCCTCGCGGTACTTGACCAACCAGTTGCGGAGCGTCTCGGGACCGACACCGTACGATATGGCCACGTCCTTGATCGGCTTGGACGTGTTAATCACCTCGCGGCACAGCTCGTCCTTGAACTCCTGGGTAAATCGTCTGCGTGATGCGGTCATCCTGATCTCTACTTTCGGTAGACCCTCATTTTAAGAGGGCCCACTGTCCGAAATCTCCACAGCAGCTCAGCTTTTTTGCTCTCTGATTGTGCACAAACCGGCGCAATGTGTGCGCAGGGTGTGCCTGGTTAGGTTGGTGGGTTGCGGTTTTCCTGTGGTGGGTTGTCTCCTTTCTCTTCCTGAAGCCCTTGGTGGCCTTCTTACTACTTCATGGGGGAGTGGTGGTAAAGGTACATGACTTCGGCTTGATCTTTCCCGAAAGCCAATTCGTCGGGCGAGCCACTCAGGCGAAGCGGCAATTTAAGGGTTCAGGTCCCACCGTCCATCGTGCGTGGAGACGGCGAAGAGCACACCTTCAGCGCTGGTCGTGGCCGGGGTAGCGTGCCACCATTTTTGCGTAGGTGATCTCGGTGCGTGGCCTATTTGGGTGCGTGGCTTCGGCAGTTCGACATGGAGGGTTGGCTCTACGTGGTTGTCGACGACGATGATGCAGACCAGGCTTTCTGGGGCCAAACCCTGAGGTGTGGCCATTGAAACTGAGGACGTCGGCGGGGTTTTGATGGTTAGTGGTTCCATTCTCCTTCAGCGACTGGCTGGCACCGGGCGTGTTGTCCGCCGACGTTATATCGTTCGTCGCCGACTCGGCCACTAGGCTACGCATCCAAGACAGGGGCGTAGCCCCGAACCCTAAGCGATGAGGGGAACTTTTCGGTAGTTCCGATGGAAATCGTGCCCTGTCTGTAGTCCCTGGTTCGCCAATAGTGATTAACGTTGGGTAGGTAGAATTTTGAAGTCGTATAGGCCCATTGGTGTTGAGGGTGCCTGCTTGTCGGCCATTGGTTCAGATTCCATAAGCGTTCTCGCGGGCATCGATGTAACGTGCTCGTATCTCTGCGGCCCAGTCTCCTTCGGGCTCGTAGGCGGCCTCGATACTTCGCTTCCAGTCGGGACAACCCCCGGAGGCTGCCCACGCGGCTTGCTTCGCAGCTCCTAGGGCCACATATTCTTTCGTTGTCGGGACTTCGACGGGCACTCCGAAGATGCTGGCTGCGGCTTGGCGTAGTGCTTTTGATTTCGAGCCTCCCCCGATTAGCAGTACTTTATTTGGCGTTACCCCGGATTTTTTCAGAAGGTCGATGGCATCAGCTAGTGAATTAAGTACACCTAGCACTGAGGCGCGCGCGAGGTTTTGCGGGGTCATGTTGCTTCTGCTTAGTCCGGTCAGGGATCCGGTTGCGTGGGGAAGGTTGGGGCTTCGTTCCCCGTCCAGGTAGGGAATAAAGGTAAGCCCTCCTGCATCCCGGCTGGCTTCAAGGGCGAGCGAGTCCAGTGTTGAGAGATCGGTGCCGAGCATGGAGGCCGTGGCTGTCAGGACCCTGGCGGAGTTGAGCATGGCCAGCAAGGGGAGATGGTTGCCTGTGGCGTCCGCGAACCCGGCAATCGCGCCCTCAGGGTCACGGATAGCGGAAGGTGAGGTGGTGAATACGGTACCGGAGGTGCCGATCGATACGACGATTTCGCCGGGCTGAAGGCCTAGTCCAAGGGCGGCCGCAGCGTTGTCACCTGCACCGGCGCCGAGCACGGTTCCGTCGATGCCCCATCCTTTTCTCACACGCCCGGCCGGCTCATGGGAGGGCACAACGCGGGGAAGCTTAGGGACGCGCCCAAAGAAACGTTCCAAGATGTCCATACGGTATCTGTCGGTTACGGCGGAAAAATACCCGGTGCCCGATGCGTCACTTCGGTCAGTGGTGAATTCGCCGCTCATGGCGCCGTTGAGCCAGTCATGAGGGAGCACTACCCGGTCGACCCGATTCGCTGCGTCCGGTTCATTGCGCTCCAGCCATGCCAGTTTTGTGATGGTGAACGAAGCAACCGGAACAAGGCCGACGGCGTCAATCCACGCCACGGTTCCCATTTCATCCCAAAGGCGTGCGGCGTCATCCGCGCTGCGGGTGTCGTTCCACAGCAGTGCGTCGTACACGGGTGTTCCGGAACTGTCCAGTGCGACCAGTCCGTGCTGTTGAGCGGCAATGCTTACACCGGTAACAGATCCCCCCATACTGTCTGCGCCTGCTGCGTGCAATGCCTCGTGGAGAGCTGATATCCAGACCTTGGGGTTCACCGACGTGTGGTCGGGGTGAGCTACGGCAGCCGAGGAAATGACCGCACCGCTTTGCCCGTCGACAGCCAGAACCTTGCAGGACTGGGTGGAGGAGTCCACCCCGATGACTACGCTCATTGATTCATTTCCTCATTGTCTAAGTCACAGCTTTTCAACCGTGAAACTACTTTGCCGGTTCAGTTCTTCTACCGTGCCCAAGTTCAGCGACGAGTGCGGCCGCACCCGGCCCATGGAGCGTACCGAGTGCCTCGAGGTACGCGTCAACGAAGGCCGGGTGGTCTGCGAGGTCGAGGAACAACTCCCGTTGGCGCAGGAACGCTAGCGAGTCGGAACCGGTCTGTGCTGCGGCAGCCATAACGGGCTCCTTGAGTCGGTCGACGACCTCGATGGGGGCCCCGGCCTCGTCGGTCCCCTCGGCGTAGCGCGCCCAGGTAGCGATGATCGCCGCTCCGTAGCGCACGCTACGGCCCGCGCTAAGGTTCTCACGGATGACGGGGACGAGCCACTTCGGAATGCGGTCCGAACTCTCGGCGCATAGGCGGGCCACCGTGTCGCGGACGGCTGCGTTGGAGAACCGGGAGATGAGTTTGTGCCGGTAGGCTTCGAGGTCCACCCCAGGTACGGGCTGTAGGGTGGGTGTGGCCTCCTGTTCCATGTAGGCGAGGAGGTACCGTGCGAAGGCGGGGTCTTGACAGACGTCGTGGACGAGCCGGTAGCCAGCGAGGTAGCCGGGGTAACAAAGAGCTTGATGGCTTGCATTGAGCAACCGCAGCTTCATGAGCTCGTAGGGTTCCACGACGCCGACGAGTTGCACGCCCGCGTCTTCCCAGGCGGGGCGACCGTGTGCGAAGTGGTCCTCAAGGACCCACTGTTCGAAGTCTTCGCATACCACCGGCCACGCGTCCTCGACGCCAAAGTCTTTCGCCACTTGCTCCCGGTCCTGGTCCGTCGTCGCCGGCGTGATCCGGTCCACCATGGAATTGGGGAACGTGACGTTGTCCGCGATCCACGTTGCAAGGTTCGTGTCGCGGCGTTCTGCGAAGGCGGTGAAGACGGCACGCGCCGTGTCGCCGTTGCCTTGGATGTTGTCGCAGGACATGACGGTCAGACCAGGAATTCCTCGTTCCCGCCGTCGGGCTAGGGCCTCGGTGACGAGACCGAAGACCGATGCGGGCACCGCACCCGGTGCAAGATCGGCGCGCAGGGCGGGATGGTCGGTGTCGACGTCTCCAGTTACCGGATTGATGCAGTACCCGCCCTCGGTAATGGTCATCGATACGATGCGGACATCAGGAGCGGCGATGGTTTCGATGACGGCCTCGGGGTCATCGGGCGCGAAGAGGTAGTCGACGATCGATCCGACGATGCGGGCGTTCTGCGTCCCGTCAGGAGCCTTTTCAACGAGCGTGTACAGACCGTTCTGGTCGTCCATGACCTGCTTCATAGCCAGGTCGTGGGGTAGGACGCCGACACCGCAGATCGCCCAGTCGAAGTCCTGTCCTCGGGACATCAACCGGTCTAAATACATCGCCTGGTGGGCGCGGTGGAACCCGCCTACGCCGAAATGCACGATGCCCACGCTGAGCACCGAGCGGTCATACGTCGGCACAGGAAGGTTGGATGGGAGGGAAGACAGGGTCGTGGCTGAGAGCTGGGTCATTGCGCGCCTTTGCGTAGTAGTCAGGGATGAAGGGTGCGGATCAAGTGAGGTTCCACTGGGACATGTCAAGGATGCGGTCCGCCCGGTTCCGGGTAGCGGAAACGAGCTCGGCATTCGGCTCGTCCACGCGCCGAACCCATTCCTCGGCAGCCGCGGGCTGCTTGCCGAACAAGATGTGCCGGGCGATAAGCCGACTTCGGCGAACGTCCGGGTCGACGTCAATGAACCAGACCTCGTCGAGCTGCTGCCGCGCTTCTCGCCAACCTGGTTTGTCGAGAAGGAGGTAATTGCCCTCGGTTATCAGGAGTGAGGCTGCTGGCGGAACGGGCAGCGCGTTGGCCAGTGGTTGCTCGAGATCCCGTTCGAAGGCCGGTGCATAGACAACATGGTCGGTCCTGTCCCTGAGGCGGGACAACAGGGCCGCGTAGCCGTGGGGATCGAAGGTCTCGGGGGCTCCCTTGCGGTTCAGCAACCCGAGTCGAATTAGCACCTGGTCCGCGAGATGGAAGCCATCCATGGGCACCTGCGCGGAGACCGTGGGATTCAGCGCCTTGAGGGCGGCTGCGATGGTTGACTTGCCCGCGCCGGGGGCCCCGACAATCCCCAGCATGGTTCGACCGCCGGCACTGGATTGGGGGAGTATCCGTTGGAGCTCCCCGGCGTGCCTGTACCGGTTGACGACGGGCGTGCTGCCTCCGCCTCCATCAGAATTACTTGTTGCCCAGATCATGCCAGCAGTTCCCAGGGAACGCCTTCGACGAGCGCTATCTCAGACAGTGACGGCGGGTCAGCGCCCGCTCGTGAGCAGGTGATTGAGGCCGCTGTAGCCGCGAACGCCAGAAGCTGCTGCAACGTCAAATGGTCAAGTGCCGCGAACCTCGATCGGTCGTCCGTCCCCAGGACGCCACACCACCGCAATCCGGCTAGGAGCGCTGCCGTGAACGAATCTCCCGCGCCGACGGTGTCAATGACATCAACAGGAGTGGCTTCTTCGCTCACCTTCGCTGATGCGGTTGCGGCGAGGGACCCCTGCCCACCACGAGTGACGACGACGAGGCTGGTCCCAAGGGTCAACCACCTATCCATCACGTCGTTCAGTCCGGTTCCCGGGTACAGCCAGGAGAGGTCCTCGTCACTCTCCTTCACGATGTCGCTGAGGGCTACGAAACGTTCGACCTCGTCGCGTGCCTCAACATGATTTGGCGTGACGGTGGGCGTGCAGTTGGGGTCGAAACTGATGGTGCTCGTGTTTCGGACCCGTTCGAGGAGGCTTAATACGTCATGGCGGCCCGGTGTAAGCGCGGTTGCCAATGATCCCGTATGGAAGTGCGTTGGTGTCGTGTAGCGTGCAACGTCAACCGGCCCAGAGATGTCCCAAGAGATGTCGAAGGAGTAGGAGGCGGCCCCGTTGGTGCCTATGCAGGCACTAGCAGTGCTGGTGCGTGCGGCTCCGGCGTTGACTGTTTTGACCCCATTGGCCACGAGATGCCGCGAGATGGCCTGACCTTGGCCGTCATCGCCGAACGAAGTCACAAGAGTCGTGGGCATGCCGAGCCGGGCCGTCCCAACTGCCACGTTCATCGGGCTTCCTCCGGGATGTTCAACCATTGCCTGCCGGGTGTCATGAACGACGTCGATCAACGATTCGCCGATGATCTCGATGTCGGGGAGTTCCACGTTTCGCTCCATCAGCGGCCCGGGTAGACGATGGCCTTGAGCTGGCCCGCTTGGTTGCCTGCCTGAAGGGCAGCTTCCGCCTCAGATAGGCCAAACCGTCCGGTGACCAGGACATCGAGGTCCACTTTTCCATCCGCGACGAGCTGGATGCCCAACGGCCAGGTGTTGGCGTACCGGAAGACGCCGGAGAGCCAGATTTCTCGATTCTGGATGAAGGAAACAGGCAGTTCGACGTCATCCGCGCCGAGGCCGACAAGGATCACTCGGCCGGCAGGACGTACCGCAAGAATGCCCGACTTAACCGCCTGCGGCGCCCCGGAGGCGTCGATGAAGGCATCAACGTCCAGGCCGTCTACTGAATCGGTGCGTGCATTGAGGGCATGGGTGGCCCCATGATTGAGAGCGAAGGCGAGGCGATCGGGGGATATGTCGCTGATGTAGACCTCGGTAGCACCGAAGGCACGCGCCGTCTGGGCCGCGATGATCCCGATCGGGCCTGCCCCGGCGATCAGGACGCGGCTGCCGGGGACGATCGCCGCCCGTTGGCACGCCCAGATGCCCACCGAGAGCGGTTCGATGAGGGCTGCGGCCTCATCGCTCACACTGTCCGGGATGGGAAACGCGAAGTCCGCCTGAATTGCGACGTATTCGGTGAAAGCGCCGTCGATGGGTGGCGTCGCGTAGAACTCGATTGTCGGGCACAGGTTGTAGCGGCCGTGCTTGCATTGGTCACAAACACGGCATGGACGCTGGGGTTCAACAGCGACCCGCTCGCCCATCCGGGAGGAGTCGACCTTCGCGCCCACGGCAGCAATCCGTCCGGAAAGTTCGTGTCCGAGGATCAGGGGATGATCGACCACGTAGGGGCCGATCCGACCGTGTTCGTAGTAGTGGACGTCGCTGCCGCACACGCCGACCGCTGCGACCTGCACGAGGACCTGATCGTCGTCGAGTCTGGGAACCTCAATGGTTTCAAGCGCGACACTGCGCTGGCGGCGCAGCACGGAAGCGCGCATGGTGGTGGGGACGTCGATGGCTGTTGCTTCGGATGTCACTGTCACGGAATGGACCTTTCGGAAGATGAGTGGCTACTTCACGGCGCCAAGGGACAAGCCCTGGACAAGTTTGTCTTGGGCTGCGAAGCCGGCAAGAAGGACGGGGAGGGAAATGACCACGGCCGCGGTGCAGACCTTTGCGAGGAAGAGTCCCTGGCTGGAGACGAAGCTGGTGAGGAAGACCGGAGCGGTACCGGCGACGACGCCGGTCAGGACGCGGGCCAAGAGGAGCTCGTTCCAGCTGAAGATGAAGCAAATCAACGCTGTTGCTGCAATGCCGGGCATCGCTACGGGCGCGACAACTTTGCGCAGCGTCAGGAGGAGTCCGGCTCCGTCGATCTGGGCGGCTTCGAGCATTTCCACGGGCACTTCGGCGAGGAAGGAGCGCATCATCCACACCGCGATCGGCAGGTTCATCGAGGTATAGAGGAGAACCAGGAACCAGATGTTGTCGAGGACTCCGAAGTTCCGGGCGAACAGGAACAGCGGCAGCAGGGCCGCGACGATGGGGAGCATCTTGGTGGATAGGAAGAAGAACATCACGTCGGTCCATTTGCGGATCGGCCGGATCGACAGGGCGTAGGCGGCGGGGATGGCCAGGACCAGAACCAGGATGGTCGAGGTGATGGACGCGGTCGCGGAGTTGATTAGGGGTGGCCATGGGCTTAGCCCGGACGCGCCGGAGAAGAAGTTCTGGTACGACTCGAGTGTAAGGTCTGCGGCGATCGAGGGAGGGTTCGTGGCGGCGTCGACCTCGGAATGGAAGGAGGTGAGGACCATCCAGAAAATGGGGATCGCGAAGATCAAAGCGGCGACCCAAGCGACCAGACCGGCGACGGTGTTGTTGCGAGTCGGGTCCAGGCGAGACTTCTGTTTGCGGCCCAAAAAGGCGGGGCCTGCCGTTCTTTTCCGGACGGGGGTAAGGGTGGTCATCGGGATTCCTCCTTCTGGAAGAGCGTGAGGACAGAGCGCAGGGCGAAGGTCGCGACGATAATCGTGCCGATGACGGCGATAACACCGGTGGCCGAGGCAAGCCCGTATTCGTTCGCGAAATAAAAGGTCTGGTAAATAGAGAAAGGGAGATTTGCTGTGCCCAGCCCACCGGAGGTGAGGGTGAATACGGCGTCGAAGTTTTGGACGATGTAGATGGTGCCCAATAGTCCGCCCAGTTCCAGGTACTGGCGCAGGTGCGGCAGGGTCAGGTAGCGGAAGATCTGGAAACCTGAGGCACCGTCGATCTGAGCGGCCTCTACGACGTCCATGGGCCGTGACTGCAGCCCGGCCAGGAGGATCAGCATCATGAACGGGGTCCACTGCCAGATCAGCGAAGCTTCAACAGCCAACAGTGGGGCCTGTGAAAGGAGCTCGGGCTGGGGTGGGTTGTCACTGCCGAAACGGGACCAAATCCAGGTCAGGGTGCCGTTAATCAGGCCGTAGGACGGATTAAGCAGGGCGTGCTTCCAGACCAGAGCAGCAGCCACCGGCACTACCAGGAACGGGGCGATCAACATGGTCCGGACGATTCCCCGGCCGACGAACTTCTTGTCCAGCAGGATTGCGAGTCCGAGGCCGAGGGCGAGGCTGACCAGCACCACGGTAGCGGTCATGATAATTGTCGTGAGAATCGCTTGGCGCAGGTCCGCGTCGGTGAGGACACTGACGTAGTTGTCGAAACCAGCGAAGCTCGTCTCGTTCGGCCGCAGGCTGTTCCAGTTCATGAAGGAGATCACCAGCGTTGCCAGGAATGGCAGCTGGGTCACCACGATCATGAAGATCAGCGCCGGGAGAAGGGGCCCGCGACGGGACCATCCGTCCCTCCGTTGGCGGCGTTTCTCTTGGGGGCTTTGCGGCACTCGGGTGCGTTTTCCCGCAGGGCTGGGTGTGGTTGCTGTAGTGGTAGCCATGGACGTCTCCTGCCGTCCGTTGCCACTCTCCTCCAGAGGAGAGTGGCAACGGACGGATGCTAGGTATTACTTGGATTTGTAGTTTTCGCTGACCGTTTCGGCGGCTTCCTGCCCTTTGGTAAGCGCTTCCTCGACCGTCTGCTGCCCGGCGATGACGGCGCTGACGTCTTGAGACACGGTGGTCCCCAGATCGGCGAACTCAGGGATACCCACGAACTGGATCCCGATGTAGGGCCGTTCCTGCACTCCTGGGTCCCGCGGGTCGGCGCTTTCGATGGCTGCGCGCTCGGCTTCGAACTGCGGTGCCGACGCTTGGTACTCGGGGTTCTCGTAGGTGGAGATACGCTTGCCTGAGGGCACCTTCGCCCAGCCGAGTTCCTCAGCTACGAGTTCCTCGTATTCCTGTGAACTGGCCCAGGAGATGAACTCCCAAGCGGCGTCCTGCTTCTGGGATGCGGCCTGAATGCCCCACGACCAGGTCCAGAGCCATCCAGAGGAGTCGGTTTCCTTCACCGGAGCAGGGGCGTATCCGATCTTGCCGGCCACGGGGGATCCTTCGGCTTCCAGGCTTCCGGCCGCCGAGGTGGCGTCGTACCACATCGCGGTGTTGCTCTGCGTCATGTTGGTCAGGCACTCGGTGAAGCCGGCCTGGGCAGCTCCGGCTTCGCCATGCTCCTTCACCAGGTCCGTATAGAACTGCACTGCTTCGGTGAACTCGGGGGAATCCACCTGGGCATTCCACTCGCTGTCGAACCACGTTCCGCCGAACGTGTTGACTACGGTCGTCAGTGGCGCGAAAACCTGTCCCCAACCGGGCTGACCACGCAGGCAGATGCCCTTCATATCTTCCCGGGCCTCATCGACCTGGGCAGCCAGGTCGGCCACCTCATCCCAGGTCGGCTCCTCAGGCATGGTTAGGCCCAGTTCGTCGAACACATCGGTGCGGTACATGAGGAAGGAGGATTCCCCGTAGAACGGCTCGCCGTACAACTTGCCGTCCTCCCCGGTCAGTGACTCCGTATAGGCAGGGAGAATATCGTCCTGGTTGAAGTCTTCGTCCGCCGCCACGAACTTATCCAGTGGTGCAAGCCACCCGTTCGCTGAATAAAACGGGATCTCATAGTTGGACAGGGATGCGACGTCGTACTGCCCGGCTTGTGCCGAGAACTCCTGGCTGATGTTCGCCCGAACGTCATTCTCGGGAAGTGAAGTGTAGTTGACTGTAACTCCGGTCTCGGCCGTAAAATTATCGGCCGTCAACCGCTGCAGATCCTCCATCTGCGGGTTGTTGACCATCAGCACGTTGATGCTCTGGGCTCCGCCTGAGGCATCAGAGCTGGCGCCCCCACCGGCACCGGAACACGCGGACAAGGTCAGGGCGAGACATGCAACCCCGACGGTAAAAGTGGCTCGCGTCTTATTGCTGCGCATAAAAACTCCTTTGTTCCTAACGGTTTTCCGCACGCCGAAATAGCACGGTGCACGCGGGTGGTGGTTTGGGGGTAGCGGTTTCTGTGGTTTCCGCTTGTCCCAGTGCATCAAGGGTAATGGTGTGACAAAGTGCACAACTAGCACGTCAGTTGCCTTAAACTGATACTTATTTTCCAAAGCTCTGCAGATCAGGTGCATGAATTCCGCTGCGCAGGGTCGAGGGAGCAGAGCTGGCGGATAATTCTTATGAACTGGGAGGAGGCGCGTGATGGCCCAAGAACTATCGGAAGTGGCGGTCCGTCTTGCTGAACGCCTGACCGGCCTTCATGCGAATCGTGAGGTAATTCCCCACGATCCCAAGCACTCCGTGCGCTGGCATGAACATGACTATCCCAGCCCTCTTGCGAGATGGAACTACCATCCCGAGTACGAAATCCACCTGATTCGCAAAGGCACGGGTCGCTTCATCGTGGGTGACTACCTCGGCACCTTCGAGGCCGGGCAGGTAACTCTTATTGGCTCAGACCTCCCACATGACTGGGTCAGCGACCTCGAGCCGGGGGAGGTGATCGAGAAGCGTGATGCAGTGCTGCAGTTCGACGGCGGGTGGTTGCTTCAATGTGCCGAACTGATGCCGGAGCTTCTGGAGACAGGAGAAGTGCTCCAGCAATCGGCACGAGGTATTCATTTCACCGGTGAAACTGCGATCGAGGCCGCCAACGCCATCGAGGCGGTAGGAAAGACTACCGGAATGAAGCGCCTGCACTATGTGCTGAAAGTTCTCACAATCTTCGCGAGATCACCAGAAGCCGATCGACGCTTCCTCGCCCGTGACTGGTTCGAACCCCAACTCGACGGTGAAGCAGCTGCGGTGGTAGATATCGCCCTCGAATACATCTTCGCGAACCATGCAGCCACGGTGCGGATGGCCGACGTAGCGGGATTGGTGGGCATGACCGAGCCCACCTTCTCCAAGTACTTCCGGAAGGCCACGGGACAGAATTTCAGTGACATGGTGCGTAAGCTGCGTCTCGCACACGCTTGCCGCCTGCTTGAGCAGACGGACACCCCAGTGTCAGCGATCTGCTACGAGGTGGGATTCTCCAACCTATCCAACTTCAACCGACACTTTCTTGCCGAGACAGGACTGAGTCCGAGGGCATACCGTTCACGGGATAAATAGAGTGCTTTTGATGTTTCCTAGGCGAGGGGCTAACATTCGCACGTAGGCGATGCATCGGCGGATGGGACTGTTCCCGGTTTTGTTGACTCCGTGACCTAGCGAGCTGAGGCACTTGGAAGGATGTCGACCATGCCGACGGCTTACCGGGGTGTCGGGTTGGGTCGTATTGGTGCCGGACTGGGCCGATGTGGGGAGGTTTTCGGGGGAGGCCAATGGTTGCAAGGGGTGAAAGCCGGTTCAAGTCCCACTTTGGGCACAGAGTTTCCCCTCGTCAGAGGCTGCTTTGGTCTCTGACTGTGCACGAACCGGCGCAAAGTGTGCGCAGGGTGTGCCTGGTTCGGTTGGTGGGTTGCGGTTTTCCTGTGGTGGGCAGCCTCCTTTCTCTTCCTAAAGCCCTTGCTGGGCTTGCTTACTCCTTCATGGGGGAGTGGTAGTGAAGGTACATGACTTTGGTGAAAGTTTTCACCGAGTTCCTCACTCGGTGCGGAGGGACGCTCGGGATGTAGCTAGGGCACGCACCCCAGGAGGCGCAGATGAGCACGGACGACGAGCGGCTGGACGCCGTCGAGGATCGCATCGACGAGGCCAAGGGGCCCCGGGCGAGGCCTCGGAGCGGTGGCCGCCGAGCCCGCCGTCCTCAGCCGGGCGCGGGCTCGGCGCCGGCGGCGCGGCTGACCTCAGCCAGGCGCTGCTCCAGGAAGGCGCGCTCCGCGGCGTTCGCCGTGAGCTCCATCGCGCGCCGGTACGACTGAGCCGCGCCAGCGGCGTCGCCGAGGCGGCGCAGCAGGTCGGCGCGCGTGGCGGGAAGGTAGGGGTAGTCGGCGAGCCGGGGATGGGTCGCCAGCTCGTCGAGGAGCGGCAGGGCGTCGGCCGGACCGTCGGCGAACGCCACGGCGGCGGCCCGGTTGAGCGCGACCACCGGGGTGTTCCACACCGCCAGCAGCCGGTCGTAGAGGTGCACGACGCGCGGCCAGTCGGTCTGCTCCAGGGACGGCGCCATCGCGTGCACGCCGGCGATCGCCGCCTGTAGGGTGAACCGCCCCGGTGGGCCAGACGCCAGCGCCCCGGCCGTCACCGTGAGCCCCTCCAGAATCGCGCGCTGGTCCCAGCGCGTCCGGTCCTGGTCGGCGAGCAGGAGCAGCCGGCCCTGCTCGTCGGTCCGGGTGGCCCGGCGTGCGTCGGTGAGCAGCAGCAGGCCGAGCAGGCCGCGGGTCTCGGCCTGCTCGGGGAGCAACGCGGCGAGGGTGCGCGCGAGGTGCAGGGCCCGGTCGCAGAGCTCCTCACGGACGAGCGCATCCCCCTCGCCGGCCGTGTGGCCGGTGCTGAAGAGGAGGTGGACGGTGGTGAGCACGCTGTCCAGGCGCTCGGGCAGCTCCGCCCGGCCCGGAACCCGGTAGGGGATCCGCGCTGCGGAGATCTTCTTCTTGGCCCGGGTGATCCGTGCCGCCATCGTCGGCTCGGACACCAGGAAGGCCCGGGCGACGTCGGGCGTGGGAACGCCGCAGACCACGCGCAGGGTGAGGGCGATGCGGGCCTCGGGGGCGAGGGTGGGGTGGCAGCAGGTGAACACCAGCCGGAGCCGGTCGTCCGGCACCGCGGCGTCGGGCCAGTCCAGGTCGGCCGGGTCGTGCGGATCGACGGTCGCCGGCTCTACGAGCAGCGGGAGCTTGCGCCGGAGGGTGACCTCGCGACGCAACCGGTCCAGCGCCTGGTTCCGCGCCGCCGTGGTCAGCCACGCGCCGGGCCGATCCGGGACGCCGTCCCGGATCCAGGCCTGCAGCGCGCTGACGTACGCCTCCTGCACGCACTCCTCCGCGACGTCCAGGTCGCCCGCGACGCGCACCGTGGCGGACAGCACGAAGGCCCACTCGGAGCGGTGGGCCTGCGCCAGCGCGGCAGCGACCGCGTCCGCCTGCACGGCGGACACGGTCGGCTCGTCGCTGGGAGCGATCAGAACGGGTTCGTCGTCGGGTCCACGACCGGGCGAACCTCGACGCCGCCGCCGGGCGCCGGGCACAGCTTGGCGATCTCGACGGCGTGGTCGAGGTCGCGCGCCTCGACGACGTAGAAGCCGTTGAAGGCCTCTTTGGTCTCGACGAACGGGCCGTCCGTCACCGTGCCGGCACCCTTGATCGTGGTGGCCGTCGTCGTGGGTGCGAGCGCCTCCCCGCCCGCGAGGGACCCACCCAGCTCGAAGACCTGCTTGGTGAACGTGTTGTGCGCGTCGATCACTGCGCCCCACGCCTCGGGCGACGCGTTCGCGTAGAACGCCGGGTCTTCGTAGATGAGGATTGCGTACTTGGCCATGGAACTGCCTCCTGCACTGGGTCGCGGGCCGGCCTGTCCGGCTCCGTCATTAACGACGACGAACATCCTGCCGCAGAATCGACAGCTAAGCCAGGATTTTCTTCAAGATTTTTCCGGCGGCGCCGCCGCCGCCGTGCGTGCCGGAGTCCGCATTGCGTGCTGAAGTGCACTCCGGCGGCCCCACTTGACGCGTATCCATGGCCATGGAGTTCTTGGGATTGGTGAAGATATGGCCGGCGAACTCTACATTCTTGCTAACAGGGCTGGCGGGACAGACGCTGGCGAAGGCGTAGTGGTGAAGCCGGTACGTGAATGCACCGGAGACGCTGGCTGCCGCAAGTAGATTATCGAACGGACTGTGGCGATGTTGTTGACAGTTTGCTTGTCACATCGCTTGTGAGGAGTTGATCCTTTAGCGCCCAGTAGCCAATCCCTTATAGAACGACGCAAGGAGATGGATTGCTGCTGGCAGACTGACCTAATGAACGCCTCCTCAAACTACGTCTCCTATGCCACCACGATGCGCGGCTTGGTCTCCGCAGGCGTGGACCTCAAAGCGGATGCCCCGCCTCATCGACATGCTCGTGCGGCCAAAAGCGCGAATTCTCCATTTTGGGTGCGGCATTGCTCACGCCATATGCTTCGCATCATGAATGCCGATGAGAATCCCCGGCCCAGGGCGCCTTGGGCCCTGCTCTGCGGGCTGATTATTATGCTGAACGTCTTGAACTACGCGATTCGGTCGGGGCGATGCAACGACTACATACCCGAGTCCGGGGCAACGTCCACCTGCTCGTTGGAACCAGCGCTTGGTTGGCCAGGGAGTGTTCTCTTGGCGATCCTCAGTCTAGTCGTGCTCGGGTACTGCATCAATCGCTTGCTTCGACCGTCCCGCTGACCGAGCCCTAACCGCACCATGATTCTTCCGACGTGTCTTGTTCAAGCGGAGCACACAGGTTGACTCGACCTATTCGTGGTCCACTTCGGCGGCGGTGATTGCTTTGTCTGTGAGGATGGGCATCAGGACTAGAAGCCCGAAGGTGAGCACTCCCATGAGGCCGAACATTGTCTGGAGGCCAAGCCATTCGAACCCACTGCCGTCCGCACCGGAGTAAGCGGTGTGCTGGAGAAGCCATATCGCTCGACCGGGCGATCATGGCACTTGGACACGGCGCTGCGCGACGCGGGCCCGGACGGCCCACTCGCACCGCTCGACGCACTACGGGAAGAACTGACCGAAGCAGGTCCGGACGCACTCGCCAACCTCTCTCGGTTCGTCCTGCACCTCTCACCACAAGACCTCAAGGACGTCATCAACCGGGTCTATACCGTGCTTAGCGAATATACAGACACCGATGAACAGCGTGCCGATCAGCCCTCATACGGTGGCCTCTTCATCCTTCACAAAACAGCAGATCAGGCTGACAGCCAAGGCAAAGCAGGTAACGAAGCATAAATGTATCCACACGAAAGTCGTCTCCTAAGCCGACCGGCATACGCAGTGACGTGGAATGCTGCGCTGTTGATAGCTACTTGTCTGGTCGCTGAGTCCTGTCGGTTGGGGTTGTCGGGTGAACTAGCGGTGGTGTTGGCGTGGTTCGGTGGCGGGTTTCGGCTCGGAGTCCGAGGTGGAGGCCAGCGATGATGAGGGTGGCGCCGGTGATTCCGGGGAGGGTGAGTGTGTCGTGGCCGATGGTGGTGCCGATGAGGACGGCCCAGATGGGTTCGGTGCCCATGAGCAGGCTCGCTCGTGAGGCTGAGGTTTGTTGGATTGCCCAAGTCTGGACGACGAAGGCGAAGACGCTGCAGGCCAGGCCGAGGTAGAGCACACCGAGCCATTCTTGTCCCGTGAAGGATTGCATGGCGTCGAGCACTGCGTTGTGGTCGGCGATCGTGTGGAAGAGTGCGCAAACAGCGCTTTGGATCAGTGTGACATTCAGAGGACTGTGGTCGCGTCCTTTGGTGAGGGCAGACACCGCTGTCACGTGTACTGATCGCACGATCGCTGCCGCGAGCATCAGCAGGTCCCCGAGCGTGGGTGTGGCGAACCCGTCGCCTGAGACGAGGAGGCATACCCCGACGACGGCGATCACCCCGGCGATGAATATCTGTCGAGGTACTTTGGTGCGGAACGCGATGCTTTCCGTGATGGGGGTGAAGACGATGACCAGGCTGATGATCAGCCCGGCGTTGGTGGCGCTGGTGCCCGCGATTCCATAGGTTTCCAGGATGAGCACTGCTGCTTGGGTGAGTCCGAGTACTGCGCCGACGAGGGCTTCGCGTCGGCTGATTCGCCAGCGTTTCCAGATCAGCCAGATCCCGGCAAGGGCGATGGTGGTGATGATGAATCGAAACGCGAGGATGACGGTGACGTCGACGGTATCGGTGAGCGATTTCGCGGCGAGGTAGCTACTGCCCCACACGATCGCGACGAGCAGTAGGAGCAGGTCCACTTTGTGCGTGAGAAGAAAGGGAACGCTTGGCCGCCGCCCCTCGGGACGAGGCGTGGGCGGCGCATCAGAATCGGGGGTTCGAGGTGAGGACACCTATTCAGTGTGGCGGGCTCCGACTAGTAAGACTAGATGGCAACTTGTGAAGTGTGGGTTTAGTCTGTCCTTATGGATATAAGTCAGCTGAAGCTGTTGCGCGAGTTGGGGGAGCGGGGCAGTCTTGCCGCGGTGGCGCGGGCGTCTCATGTTTCAGCGTCCGCCGTGTCGCAGCAGTTGAGTGCTTTGCAGCGTGGTGTGGGTGTCGCTTTGACGGAGCGCCGCGGCCGGAATCTTGTTCTCACTGGTGCGGGGCAGGCGCTTGCGAGGGCAGCGGTCGATATTGGTGTGGCGATGAGCTCTGCGGAGCAGGCGGTGAGTGAGTACATGCAAGATCCCGGTGGAGTGGTGAGCATTTGTGCTTTCAACAGTGCGGGATTGACCTATTTTGGACCGCTCCTTATGTCGATGCTGGGGGAGAATCGACCGAGCGTGGCCTGTCATGATCGGGATGTGGGTCAGGATGGTTTTCCTGCGCTGACGGCCGACTTCGATCTGGTGATCGCTCATCGTCTTGAGCACACCGCACCCTGGCCTGCAGCGGTCACGGAGCTGCCCCTGGTGCGTGAACCCTTGGATGTCGCCATGTCCGTTCGGCATCGTCTTGCCGATCAATCCATGGTCAGTGTTATGGATCTGGCGGATGAGGAATGGATTTCGGTTCAGGATGGATTCCCCTTGGTCCCAGCGTTGGAAAGCATCGCCGTGCACGCGCGCAAACCCTTACGGATCACGCACCGCATCAACGAATTCTTTATCGCCGCAGCAATCGTCGCCGCCAGCCCTGCGGTGGCATTGATGCCTCGTTACACCGCCGCGCCTCGCCCTGAGAGCGGAATAGTTCTCAAACCGCTCAGCGATCTACATCTCGCCAGGCGCGTGGACATCCTTTGCCGACCCGAAGCCCTGCACCGGACCGCTGTCCAAAAGGTCGTTACCGTCCTTCAAGAAAATGCAGCCACCCCACGCTGAAGCAAACAAGAACGAACAATGTCGCGATGAGCAATCCATTTTTGCTTCACTGTTGTCAGTCGTATCTGACACACGCCCTGACTGATCCGCCACGGAAATCCCCGTCAGGATATACCCCAGAGATTCAAGGATCGTCCGCTACCCCTTTCTTTGATGGGATGGCGGGACAAGATGTCCCGGGGAAAGCACAGCGCCATCGGAAATATTTCGTTCGAGTCCGGCCATCACGGGCTGCAACCAAAGTGGAGGCCCCATTGAGAGCAAGTGGCACCGTGTTCGGGCGGTAGCAACGACTGGTCATTCCCGAACAAATAAATGTCCGATGCAGCGTGACAGCTGGTGTGACCCGAAGCGTTTACCGTGTGACCGAGGGAAAATCGTCGCGGGACCGGAAATTTTCCCGGTCCTGCGATATGGGTTCCGCCTTTGTGCGGTTTTCGGGCTAGATCGTCACCGATTCTGGGAGATGGCGGTGGCTGGCAACCTGCTCGAAACCGTATCCGACTTGGAACAGCGTGCGCTCATCGTAGGGGCGTGCCAGGATTTCCATACCCACGGGTAGCCCGGTCTCGGTGAGTCCGGCGGGGATGGTCATCGATGGCATCCACGTCTGAGACCCGATTAGAGTGTTGGTCGGGAAGTTCAATGTTGTCCACTGCGATGAGTCACATTCTTCTCGCGTAGGTGGTACCACCTGAACGGTTGGGTATACCAGCGCGAGAAGATTGTTCGCTCCCATCAGGTTCACTACTGCCTTCATGTATGCCTCGCGGGCTAAATACGCCGCGTAGAACGAGAGGTCGGAGAAGGGGTCGTCCGGGCCTTCGCTGAGAGCCTCGAGGAGATCAAGCTTAGGGTGGTAGCGCTTAGACTCGATGATTTCCGCCACGGAGTGCATTGGGGCATCTGGAATTCCGGCGAGGAACTTGTCGATGTCGAATTTGGATTTGATCGTATACATCGATGTTCGTGCGTTCCAGTCCTGCAGGTCGGGAATTTCAATGTCCACGAGAATCGCACCCGCTGCAGCTAGCTGCGTCAACGCGGTTTGCATAACCTCGTTCACCGGGGCAGCGTACTTGTCGTCGTCTGATCCGAAGGCGTTTCGAACGACGCCGATGCGTGCACCGACGATCGCGTCCGGAACCAGCGCTGAAAGGTATGATTCCTCGGCCGGAGCAATCTCGGCGGCGTAGGTCAGTTCGTCTTCAGGGTCGAATCCGGTGATGACGTCGAAGACGCGGGCAACGTCGGCGACACTCTGCCCCATCGGCCCGATTGTGTCCTGCACGCTGACGAGCGGGTTGCACCCTTTGCGACTGATGAGTCCTGGAGTTGAACGAATGCCGACGAGGTTGCAGAAGGACGCAGGTACGCGGACCGATCCGCCACAGTCGGTGCCCAGCCCGATTGTCGCGTGGGCCGCTGCGATTGATGCTCCGGTGCCGGCGGAGGAGCCACCTGGGTCGCGGCTGAGATCGTAGGGGTTCTTGGTGAGGCCGCTTCGCGAGGAATAGGTGAACCATGATGTTGCCCAGTCAGGAAGCGTGGTCTTGCCCAGGATGATCGCACCGGCTTCGCGCAATTTGCGGATGACGGTGGCATCCTCGTTGGGCCGGTAGTCAGCGAAGATCTCGGATCCAAATGAGGTTGGCATATCTGCCGTTTCGAGGCAGTCCTTCACGAGAATTGGGATTCCGTGCAGCGGGCCGAGACTGTCTGGGTTGGTTGCTCGCTGCTCATCGCGTTCGGCGGCCTGATCGCGGGCATCCGCGGCGAGCGTCACGATCGAGTTCAACTTCGGACCGGCCATATCGAATCGTCGGATCCGATCCAGGTAGAAGTCGATGAGTTGCACTGCGGTAAGCCGTCCGGCACGCATGGCGGCCTGTAGCTCGGCGATGCTGGCAGTTTCAATCCTGAGATCGAGCTTGCTGGCGGCAATCTCCATGAGTGTCTCCCTTGACGATCCGAATGACTGGAACCCAATGTCGAACATTGGAAGTATTGCATAACGGTGTGCTCACGAAAAGACATTCGATGGAGAATATTTTGAATGCCTTTGTGCCGATCCCGCATGAACGTCGAGACGCATTTGTGTCACTTCCGGATGTGGAGAGGCCGCGCATCCCGTATCGTTGACTGGTGGTTACACGACGTGAAGCAGCTCAAATCCTTGATATTCCGCTTGAAATGGCACACCGTCATGGGATCCCTGCCAAACTGTCAGACGCCGAGTTGTCCGAGCTTTTGGACAGTCCCCCGGTCTGGCTCGTCCAGTCCAAGGAGAACCGCACAAGCAAGCGGCCTGTCTGGGTCCAGCTGACCTGCGTAGTCTGTCGTTTTTCTGAAGCCGTCCGGCCGAAGAAATGGTGGCCGCCGTTCACATTTGTCTGCTGCGCCCACCATGCCCTTGCTGAGATCCCGCCGGTGATGCCGAGCATGGTTCGGAGCGAGTACGAGGGAATTGGCAGCCGGTTCGTCGGGATCGTTGATGTGGAAGTGCCTGTTTCCTGACTTCCGTCGCCCCGTCCTGATCCGCTGCGCAAGGTCAGAGCCGGCAAGCCGAGCGCCGAGCTGACCACCGCAGAAGGCGGGAAGGTGACCCATGCGCGAACGTACCAACGGGCGCATCCGCTTTCCGAGATAGCCAACTCACTCGCCGCCGCCCGACTACAGATCCTCCGGGTCGATGAGGACAGAAGACTTCCGTAAAAGTTCTCCCCTCGTACGGTGGGGACCAAGACCTGCGTAAGCGACCGCACCGCGTCGGGGATGAAGCGAAGCTCTCCCGCCGCACCCGGGAGGTCGATCGGGAGGTCGATCGGGAGGTCACGCGGGAGGTCCATCGTCATCACGTGACGGTCACCGACAACCAGCGTCGCTGAAGGCTTCGGTGAGCCCCGAAACACCACCAACAGCGCTGTCCTGGGCGAAGGAAAACGGGTTGAGGGCGCCAATGCGGGCGGGGCTTTGGTGATGACGACGGACGGGACCAAAGGCACTGTTACTCAACCTGACACCCAACGATGATGGGAGCTGGAGAAGGATCAGATTTCGCTGTGGGATCGATGTCGGAGGGAAATGTCAATGATGTACTGGAACGGGAACATGGGGGAGTGGGGATACGTCCTGATGGGAGTGAGTTTCCTGCTGTTCTGGGGTGCTTTCATTACCGGCCTTATTCTGCTGTGGCGTTCTACTGGCAATCTTGGACCGCGAAGCGGTCAGCCCAGTTCTTTGCGGATGGCAGAAGATCTATTGGCCGAGCGGTTCGCTCGCGGTGAGATCGACGAAACGGAATATCGCAGTCGGGTGGCAGTGCTAGCAAGTCGCGGTGGGTCTAAACCGCCCGCTACTGGCTAAGAGTCGGCCCTCTGGTTTCTCCCGTCCCCACCCGGTGACCACCGAGGATGAAAGCTTCAGCCGCCTCCTCGAAGACGGCTTCCTCCAAGACGGCCTCCTTGACATATACCCCTAGGGGGTATACCTTATGAGTACCGGAGCGGGAAGTCCGAGCCCATGAATGGGCCGCTTACTCCTTGAAGGTCCCTTGATGCGGCTGCAGGCAACGTGAGTGACACGCGGATGGCTGCACCCGCTGATTTTCGAATGACCATCCCTCTCGTTTTGGAGACCATCATGTGCGGCACTATTTCCGATCTGACCTTGACTGATACATCATCCGGGTGCGCCTGCTGCGCCCCGCAGGACAGCGAACCCACATCGGTTCCCGCAGCGCACAGCATCAGCGCTAGCTACGACGTCGCTGGCTTGACCTGCGGTTCGTGCGCGTCCCGGGTTACCTCCGCTGTCGAGGTAATTGAAGGGGTCACCGACGTCGAGATCGACCTCGTTTCAGGCGGAACCTCCACGGTCACCGTCCTCAGTAATGAGCCGGTTCCCGCCGCATTCGTACGCGCCGCGGTCGAACAGGCCGGGTATCGCCTCTCTAACGCCTGATTTTTTCTCAGGCCCGGGACTCGATCCCGTTTGACTGAAGGAGAAAACACCATGAAAGACCAGACCCACACAAATGACGGTGCGCACGGCCACGAGACGCCGACGCGAAAGCCCGCCCCTGTGCTGGATGCCGATCGCCGCGAAGACCATGGTCACCAAACCCAACCGGGGGATGCGGACCACGAGGTGCACTCTCACGGCGAGCATGCGGGGCACTCCACCGCAATGTTCAAGAATAGATTTTGGTTGAGCCTGCTCCTGGCCGCCCCAGTGGTGCTGTTCAGTCACATGTTCGCCATGATCGTCGGCTACACGCCACCGGATTTCCCTGGTGCGATGTGGATTCCACCGATCCTGGGCACCATTATCTTCGTTTATGGGGGTGCACCATTCCTCAAAGGTGGGGTGGCTGAACTGAAGTCCCGGCAACCCGGGATGATGTTGCTGATCGCGATGGCCATTAGCGTCGCGTTTATCGCGTCCTGGGTGACCACCCTGGGGATCGGGAATTTCAACCTGGACTTCTGGTGGGAACTGGCGCTGCTGGTTGTCATCATGCTGCTGGGGCATTGGATGGAAATGCGCGCCCTCGGCTCCGCAGCCGGTGCGCTCGACGCGTTGGCCGCGCTCCTGCCGGATGAGGCAGACAAAGTCACCGATGCGGGAACCGAAACCGTCGCCGTGAGCTCCCTGGCCATTGACGACGTCGTCCTGGTCCGGTCGGGCGCCCGGGTGCCAGCAGATGGAGAGATCGTCGACGGGGTAGCAGAGTTCGATGAGGCGATGATCACCGGCGAATCCCGCACCGTCCAACGCACCGTCGGAGACGCCGTGGTAGCGGGAACGGTAGCAACCGATAACGCGGTGCGGGTGCGGGTGACCGCCGTCGGGGCCGACACCACTCTTGCCGGAATTCAGCGCCTGGTCGCCGAGGCGCAGGCCTCGTCGTCGAAAGCCCAGGCCCTCGCCGACCGGGCGGCAGCACTGCTATTTTACTTCGCCCTCATCTCCGGCATCATCACCTTCATCGCATGGATCCTGCTGGGCAGCCCCGATGATGCGGTCATTCGCACCGTCACCGTCCTTGTCATCGCCTGCCCGCACGCCCTTGGGCTCGCCATCCCACTCGTGATCGCCATTTCGACGGAGCGCGCGGCAAAGGCTGGTGTGCTGATCAAAGACAGGATGGCGCTCGAGCGCATGCGTACCATCGACATGGTGTTGTTCGACAAGACCGGAACTCTCACCGAAGGTCGACACGCCGTCACCGCCACCGTCACCTCTGGAGGAATGACTGACGGTGAAATGTTGGCTTTGGCCGCTGCGGCCGAGTCCGACAGCGAGCATCCGGTGGCACGGGCGATCGTCCAGGCGGCCGAACACAACCACAAATCGACGGCGTTCGGTTATCGTGGCAGCGGCTTTTCCTCGATGACAGGGCGCGGTGTCCGGGCGTCGGTCAACGGGTCCGAGATCACCGTTGGTGGGCCGAATATGCTCAAGGAACTGCAGCTGGAAACGCCTTCAGACATGATTGCTGCCGTCCAGGAATGGGTCGGCCGCGGCGCATCTGTGCTGCATGTGGTCCGCGACGACGCCGTCATCGGTGCCGTTCGGCTTGAGGACAGAGTGAGGGATGAGTCCCGTGCCGCTGTCAAAGCGCTGCAGGCCCGGGGTGTCAAGGTCGCCATGATCACCGGTGACGCACGCCAGGTCGCGGACGCCGTCGGGATGGAACTCGGCATTGACGAAGTCTTCGCCGATGTACTGCCCCAGGACAAGGATTCCAAGGTCGCCGAACTACAGTCCCGTGGCTTGAAGGTAGCGATGGTCGGCGACGGCGTGAATGACGCCCCCGCGTTGGCGCGAGCCGAAGTGGGGATCGCGATTGGGGCCGGTACCGACGTCGCAATGGAATCGGCCGGCGTCGTTCTGGCGGGCAATGATCCACGATCGGTGTTGGCAATGATCGACTTGTCCAGGGCCAGTTACCGCAAGATGATCCAGAACCTGGTGTGGGCCACGGGATACAACCTGCTTGCCGTCCCGTTGGCCGCCGGCGTGTTGGCCTTCGCCGGTTTCGTGCTCTCGCCCGCGGCGGGAGCAGTATTGATGAGTGTCTCGACCATCGTCGTCGCCTTGAACGCGCAACTGCTGCGCAGGATCGACCTGAGCCCCGAACGCTTCACCACCGACCCGGCTGTGTGAATGACTTGCCTCTTCGTCCTGATTGGAGGAAGAGGCAAGTCATTCACTAGGCTGGAAACAATCAACGGAATTGGAAGGAAACGGCGGTGACAGGCACATTTGGGCTGAGGACAGTGTTCGCACTGTCGAGAACAGCCGTGACCTTTCTGGGTTTTGTCGCCATCATCGTCGGAATCCTCGCAATGCACGTGTGGATGGGCGGTCACGGCGCGTCAACGCACGGCGCTCCAACCCTTGGTGCTTCAGCGCAGGGCGCCTCAGCACATGGTGCTGCGCTCCCGGCCAGTTCCACGACATCGAATGCCGGATTCCCGACGTCGGTCAGCGGTGAGAACCGGGTCCCGGCGAACAACGCTCACGCCGCTTACCCGGATGGACCTGCTGGCACCGGCGAAATGGGCGAGGGCTGCGGAGGGTCGTGCGGGAACGACGGCGGTGTGCTGGGGATGTGCCTCCTGGCGGTCATCGTCGTCGCAGTGCTGGCGTTCCTGTTACGTTCCGGCCGGCTCGTGCCCGGGTCGGTGCTGCTCCGTGGGCCGCCGCTCATCCGGTTGCGGACCCTATCAATCCCTGCTCCTTCACTGATTCAACTCTGTATCAGCCGGACGTAAGACACCGGCGCCTGCCTTTTGGGTATGCCTAGCGCAATGGCTCTCTCACCAAGGCAGCATCCTGCCCACCAAGGGTACTACTACAGACTATTCATCAGATGAATTCAGAAGGATCAGATCACCATGAAGCGTTACCTCTCCCTCTCAGCATTGAGCGTCGCGGCCGTCATCACCCTGGCGGGCTGCGGAAGCAACAACGACCCGGCCAGCCCGGCGGCCGAGCCAACGACCTCCACTGAGCAATCAGCACCCTCAACCGAATCAGGCGCTGAGGTATCGGCCGAGCACAACGACGCGGATGCGATGTTCGCCCAGCTGATGATTCCCCACCACCAGCAGGCGGTGGAAATGAGCGACATGATGCTGACCAAGGACAACATCAGCCCCAGTGTCATCGACCTCGCCACCAGGATCAAGGCTGCGCAAGACCCCGAGATCGAAACCATGACGAGCTGGCTCGAAGCCTGGGATCGCCCCTCCATGCCCGAAGGAGGCATGGAGGGCCACGACATGGGGTCTACGGGTGGCATGGACGGAATGATGGACGAGGATCAGATGGCTGACCTTGAAGCGGCCGAAGGCGGCGAAGCGGCCCAGATGTTCCTGGAATCCATGACCGCACACCACAACGGGGCGGTGGACATGGCGCAGGAAGAAATCGACAACGGCGAGAACCCTGAAGCGATCGCCCTCGCTGAGATGATCGTGGAAACCCAGCAAGCCGAAATTCAGGAAATGGAAGAACTGCTCGCGGAACTCTAACCGAAGATTAGTTCGCGAAGGGAAGGGCCAGGCATCTGGCCCTTCCCACCCTCTCCCCACTTTTTCTGTCACAACAAAGGATTGCCACTGTGCCTCGCCCCCAACCCCCCGTCCCACGCCTGCAACGAGGTGCCAAAATGGCCGTTCTCACCGTTGGCCTTTTGGTGCTCACTGCTTGCTCTACGTAAGTCTCACCGAGCTCGAACAGTAGTGATTCCTCTGAGTCCGTCGACGTTGACTCCGCCGACGCCGACGCGCAGGGTTATCCCGCCGGTCACATCCATGGGATGAGCGTGGACCCGGACACGAACCGGGTTCTGTTGGCCACCCACGACGGACTGTTTGACGTCTCAGAGTCGCCAGCAATCCAGATCGGGCCGACCATCGACCTGATGGGTTTCACCCCAGCAGGGAACGGCGAGTTGTACGCATCGGGTCATCCCGGCCCGGGAACCGACCTACCGAACCCGGTGGGCCTGATCCGATCGACAGACCAGGGCCAGACCTGGCAGCCGCTATCCAGGCAGGGCGAGTCTGACTTCCACGCCCTTGCCGCCACCGACGGTGGAATAGTCGGATTCGATGGGCAGCTCCGGATCAGCGCCGACGGTACCTCCTGGGAAGCCGCGGATGAACAGATACCCGCCTTCAACCTCGCCGCGACGTCCCGGGACAGCGTTGTGTTGGCAACCACCGAGGAAGGCCTGCAACGCTCGACCGACGACGGCGAAACCTGGGCCGCCGTTCCGAGCGCACCCTTGCTGATGCTCACCGCACTCTCCGGAGGAGAGGCTGCCGGAGTCACAGTCGAAGGCCAGATCCACACCAGTAGTGACGCTGGTCTGACCTGGGTCCCACAGGGGGCAGTTCGCGGCGAGGCGTCCGCGATCGCAACCCACGTACTTGACGACTCCACGTTGCGAATCTGGGTCGCGACCGAAGACGGTGTCCAGGTCTCCAATGACAACGGTCAGACCTTCGGGGACATCAGATCAAACCACCAGCAATAATCTGGTCTAGGGTTCGCCAATGCCCACAGGCCGTTACCCTAATGTGACTTAAATACTAGCGTGGGGTATTCTCTTACGAGTGATCCCGGCACCCCGCCGAGATCACATTCCCGCGCAGAATGCCGAGCCCTGCCGCTGCTCCGGGAGCCGTTCGCACAATCCAGATGGCAGGGACGGGGGAACCACGTTTCCACCGGGCCACCGCACGCGGTGACCCTCGGGGTTAAGTCGATCCGACTGTCCAGTGCAGAACCTGCATCGTACGCGAATGCGGGACAGCACACGGGTGGCGGACGGCCGGGTGACTCCCATCCGAACCCGACAGCTCACCCCGCAGGCATGGGAGAGGCAAAACACCATGTCACGTACATCCATTCCGGCACGCCACCGCGCCATCACCACCCACTCCATCGCCCTCGAGGGCCTGACTCAGGCCGCGAAGACCAACGCCGTCGCACTGGGCAAGCCAGCCATCATCGCAGCCGCGACCGGCAGCCTCGTCTTCTCCGTCGGAGCCACCGCCCACGCCGGAACCTATACTCAGGACGCCGCAACTACCGCGCAGGCAGCAACCGTTTCGGCACCAGCAGCTGGCGCGGATGCTTATACGGTCGTCGCCGGCGACACACTAGGGGCGATCGCAGCACGGCACGGGATCAACCTTGAGAATCTCCTGGCGCAGAACGGGCTGTCGTACGCCTCGGTCATCTTCCCAGGGCAGCAGATCCAGCTCACTGGCGGCGGAAGCGCTGCCGCCGTCGTTCCAGACGCCGTTCCTGCTGCGGCCGCCGCCCAGGCATTCACGCCAGCACCGGTTGCTCCAGCGCCATTGGCTCCGGCACCGGCCGCACCAGCAATGATGAGCCTGGCTTCCGGTTCCATTACCCCAATCGCACCTGAAAGCTCTTCGGTTTCCGCCAGCGGCGTCGGCGGAGCGCTGGTCGCTTCGGCTTACGGGCAGCTCGGTTCCATCCAGGACTGCACGATTCTCGTCGAGCGTGCACTGCGCTCCATCGGCTTGAACGTCGGCGACCTCGGACCCCTGCAGTTCGATCAGTACGGAACCCGGGTCTCAACTCCAGCGCCCGGTGACCTCGTTGTCCGTCCCGGTCACATCGGTATCTACGTCGGGAACGGCAACGTCATCAGCAGCGGCATGAACGGCTCGAACCTCACCATCGAGCACCCGCTGTCCGACCTCGCCGGCTCATACTTCGTGCGAGTCAACGGCTAGCTCCGAAGCCTCTACGGAACATTGCCGTAAAACTTGATGGGAAGTGGCGGGTGTCCTGAACGGAGGACGCCTGCCACTTTTGCGTTCCTCCAGCAACCAGGAGCCCGCATGCAGGACCGTGCTTGCCCAGAACCGGGACCGGGTCGTCCTCGCTTGCCCATGGCTGGCTGATAGTTACCGGTGAGTCGGACAGGACAGTCACGTTCCAAGCCTCATCATCGCCTATTGCTCTGGGCTGGCACGAATAGCGGTCTAGCTGCCACACCAACATCTCGGCTGTGCATGGCTTTTTCTCACCTAAGTCAAACTCGGATCATTCCGGTCTGCGTCGCCAGGCCCGAGTTGTCACGACATTTTTCGATCGAAGGCTCCGTAGATATGCGAGAGTGAACCGGTGGAAGGAATGCGACAGGAAGACGACCGCCAGTGCAGTTTCCGGGCGTCGATTAAACATGCCCGGTTCACTGACCCTGATGGGCTATTCAACGCAGCAAACGACCTGCAAAAGATCTCGAAGGCAGAAGCGGTCGAGGTGCTGTACCTGCTCGCCATCGACGCCGGCGTGACTGACGCCCTGCTAAATTACGGCACGTTCCTTTGGGACGAAGGCAAACTCGGGCCGGCCATCGCGCCGCTCAAAAAAGCCTACGAAGCAAACGATCCCCACGCTGCGCCGACGCTGGGCCAGATCTACCTGGAACTAGACGACGCCGAGAATGCAATTCTTTGGTTCCAGCGAGCCGGCGACCATCCGACGGTTCCGGTACGCCTGGCCCGCGCCTATCGGGCCCAAGGGAACCAGCGAAGTGCCCTGAAGGTTCTAATCGAAGCCAAAGACAACAATGCCGAAGCCGCGGTTGAACTAGTGCTCGACGGCGAACTCAGCGGGCACGCAGCAGTCGCCCTCCTGCAACACCATGCAGCTAGGGGCAGCGTCGACGTCCTCATTCCCCTGGCGAATCTATACGGTGAGATGGGCCGCACCTCCGAGGAAATTGCGGTGCTCCGCCAGGCCGTCGGTGCAGGGGAACCGAATGCAGCCCACAACCTCGGACTGGCGCTATGGCACTCCGGATACCGGCAGGAAGGGAGAGCGCTCCTGAAGACCGCTGCGCACAACGGTGACCGACTGGCCCGTCGAGCGCTGGAACGATTACGACGAAAGCACCCCAGAAAGTAGGCTCCGCCCATGTAGGGGGTTCATGGGTACAAGCTTTGGCCTGACCCTCAAGCTGGGGAGATCGGCGGACGGATACCCAACGGGTGGAACCTGTCAGCGACATTGCTCGAGGCCGACTATGAACCCGAATCAGACCGCCGCGATCCGCAGTGACCCCACCAGCAATGACATATTTCGCAACGCGAACGTTCGGCCCATCGGTTCGCGGCGTAACGTTGGAGCGGATACGGACTTCGGTTTCCAAAATTCGCACCAAAGGACTATAAGAACTTGTCACTCGAATCATTGCCCGTCCTGGACTACTCGCGGCTGAGCGCAGGCCAGGAGGACGCGTCGCAATTCCGGGACGACCTGCGCAACGCAATGCATGACGTCGGATTCCTCTACTTGGCTGGCCACGGAATCCCGCAGGACCTGGTTGACGCCATGCTTACCACTTCCCGCCGCTTCTTCGAACTCCCGGAGGAAGAAAAACTGCAGCTCGAAAACGTCCACAGTCCCCAGTTCCGGGGCTACACCCGAATGGGCGGTGAACTGACCGATCGGGCGGTCGACTGGCGTGAGCAAATCGATATCGGCGTCGAGCGCGATGCCGTGAAGCCGGGTGCAGGTGTTGCTGACTACTGGCGGTTGGAAGGGCCCAATTTGTGGCCTGCGGAACTGCCCGGGATGCGAGAGGTTGTCGCTGAATGGACACAGCACCTGAGTACCATCTCTCTCGACCTTTTGCGGGCCCTTGCCGTGTCCCTTGGCGCCCCCGAGGATAGCTTCGATGAAGCCTTTGGTTCCAGGGCGTTCCCGATGCTCAAAATTGTGCGCTACCCGGGGGAATCCGGCAGCGAGCCCAAACAAGGCGTGGGGTCCCATCGCGACGGCGGCGTGCTGACGCTGCTGCTGGTGGAACCGGGGAAGGGTGGCCTTCAGGTGGACTACCAGGGGAAGTGGATCGACGTCCCTGACGTTCCGGGAACATTCGTTGTGAACATCGGGGAGATGCTCGAGCTGGCCACCAACGGCTACCTCAAGGCAACACTGCACCGTGTTATTTCACCGGGCACCCGCACCGACAGGATCTCTCTGCCCTTCTTCTATAATCCAGCGCTTGACGCCACCATGCCCGCGCTGCAAATGAGCGCGGAGTTTCACGCTGAAGCCCAGGGACTATCGGTCGACCCGACCAATAACCCAATCCTTGAGACCTACGGGGACAACGCCCTCCGCTACCGGTTGCGGGCCCACCCCAACGTTGCCGCACTTCACCATGCAGACCTCATTTCGCGCAACGAGCAGCAGTAGGCCTGTCCGTTCGCGTTCCCCAGTGCAACGGTCCGGAGCGAGCGACGGCGTTCAACGGATGAGTGCCTCTTCCTCGGTTAGCTGATCGTCTTCCACGTTGGCGTCTCTGAACCTTGAGAAGAGCAGCACAAGGGCCGAAAGCACCATGATTCCGGCGGCGACCCAAAGGGCGCTGGAGGCGTTTGTGTAAGTGGCAATTGCACCACCGAGGGGAGCACCAAGGACGATCATCCCTCGGTTGATCGAGCGTCGGGTAGCGCTCATTCGTGCCATGAGCCCGTCCGGCGTCACTGCCTGCCAGTACCCCATTTCCAAAGGGCCCTCGATGCCCATGGACAGCCAGAAAAGGAATTGTCCTCCAGCGGCGATGGCAAATGCCGCCCAGAGGGCCGCAGGCCACTCGGTAGGCGAGCCGTACACTCGATCATCCAACGCGCCGTTAGCCATCACGGCAGCGACCACGGGGGCAAGGGCAATCAAAGCGAGCGCTACCGGCTGAACCAGCCGCGCGGCAATTATCGTTTTGCCGGTACCCCACCGCTCTCCGGTGCGGATCGAGATAAGAGTCCCCACCACGGAGCCGATTCCGGCGCCGCTAAGCACCAGACCTAGTCCAAGCGCACCGAGCCTCAGATCGTTCAGGACCAGTGCCGGAAGAACCGCGCCCATCATGGCGGAACCGATAAACCAGGCGTGGCTGGACCACGCCAACGGTCTCAGTCGTGGGTGGCGGTAGATCCACCGCAAACCCTCGCCCATCTTGCGCCGCAGGGAACCGTCCGTGCGCACGGGTGGCATGGTGGTAGCCGCATGTTTGAGGGAAAGCAGGACGACGCCGGAAAGAAAGTGGGTTACCGCGCCCACCAGCAAAGCGAGGGGTGCCGTCATCACGGCGACGAGACCACCGGCTACCGCACTACCCATGGTCTGAGCTACGGTGTCGCTTTGCTGGAGACGGGCATTGGCCCGTGTGAGCTGCGGTCGCGGAACGAGTTGTGGCAGGAAGGATTGATGGGCGGCGTCGCTCATTAGCGCCAATGTTCCAAAAGCGAACATCAGGATCATCACCACGGGGACATTCAGGAAACCCAGGACTCCGAGGACACACAAGGTTGCCAGGACCAGGCCGCGCCCGAAGTCACCGGTGATGAGGACTGCGCGACGCCGGAACCGATCCACCCAGATTCCGGCGAGCAATCCAAAGAGGAGGTAGGGTGCCCAGCGGGCAGCATTGACCAATCCTAGGTCGAAGGCTGAGCCATTCAGGGACACGAGGACGAGGACGGAGAGAGCCACCGTGGTGATGTACGCCCCGAAATCTGACACCGTCGATGCGGCCCAGAATCGGACAAAAGCTGGGTTGTGGCGGAGTTTCATGGATCAGGACAGGGGAGCGGGCGGAATCAGCACGAAGTTGCCCACGTGCGCCTTTTCGAGGAACTCCCGTTGGGCGTCCGCGAGCTGGTCGAGCGGGAAGACCTTCGCGAGAAGAGGCCGAATCTCGCCGCGCTCAATGTAGGAGATCACATCAGGGAACACCGCGTCGTCCCAGGCCGTGCACCCGATGAGGGTGAGGTCCTTAAGATAGAAGGTGCGCATATCCAGCTCGACGACGGGCCCGCCGATGGCGCCCGACGACACGTACGTCCCTCCCCTCCGAAGGAGGCTGAGCATCGCTGGAAAGCCGGGGCCCGCAACGTTGTCGATCACGACGTCGACACTTTCCGCGCCCAACACGCCGAGCGGATGGTCCCGCCCGACGACTTGGTCGGCGCCAAGGACCCGGACCCGGGCCTGTTTCGCGTCGCTCGCGATGCCGATCACGTAGGCTCCGCGTCTCTTGGCAAGTTGCACCACGGCCGATCCGACACCGCCCGAGGCGCCCTCGTGCGCCGGGACAGTGACGAATTGTGCGAACGCTCCGTCTCGGTCAGATCCCAACCAGATTGTCTCCTTCGAGGAGCGACCCTGCGTGCGCATGCAGGCGCGAACCAGGACCCGAGCCCCGAGCCCCGAGGACAGACTCGTCGCCCCCTCGGCCGACCGCTACGATTCGGCCGCAGCAGTCGGCGCCCTGGATCAGGGGGAACGGGGTGACGGCATTCCAGCCCCCGTCCGGCCGCGTCGATGTCTGCCCCGACACGTTTTCGGCCGCGTCGTTGGTACCTGTCACGATTGAGGACGAGTACCAGCCGAGCCGGGTATTGATTTCGGTGTTGTTCATGCCAGCCGCCAAGACCTGAACCAGGACTTCACCTTCGCCTGGCACAGGAACTGGAACCTGCGCGACGACCAGCCGATCGTAGCCACCAACACCGGTAGTGACAACCGCCATCATGGCACGGCGCGGCACGACACGGCGCGGTGGGGAGGGGGAAGAGGACATCACTATGCACCCATCTTGCGTCACATAGAGCGCAGTCGCCAACGAGTCACCTAGGTAGCCCTACCCGGGTGTCTCTGGATGATGTTCAGGTTGAATTCGCCAATTGATCGAATAGTCGCAGGTTGATCACGGCTCAGGTTCGTAGCCGATGAGCCAGTGGAGGCCATACCGGTCGATGACCTGACCATCGGAGGCGCCCCACGGTTTCGGGGTCAGCGGATCAATCACCCGGCCGCCGTCGGCGAGTTTGTCGAACCACTCGTGCAGAGCTGCCGGCTGAGCCGTACCCAGCAAGGAGAGCATGAGCCCTTCGAACCGGACACTCTTTTCGCCCTTTCCCGCGTCTGATCCAGCGAGGACGACGCCACCGTTCAGTATTCCATGAGCTATCGCACCGGGCGGGCCGTCGTGCCGACCGAAATCCTCAAGGGTATGCAAGGACAGCTCGCCTCCGAAAACACCCGCGTAAAAGGTAAGGGCCTCACGGGCGGTACCGGGGAAACTGAGGTAGATCTGGGGGCCGGCCATGAAGACATCCTAGGACACCAATGGTGGAGAGGGGCAGCCGCGCCGTGCCGCCCGATCTGAGGTCTAGCTGTTCAGGGTAGCGAGCAGTGGACCCATCCGGTAGGGGATGGGCTGACGAAGGAACATGCTGGTTCTGGTTCGCAGGATGCCCGGGCAGAGGCGGATCTCCTCCGATACCCGGTACAGGTCGTCTGGATCCCGAGCGACGACGCGACAAAGGAGGTCCGTCTCTCCTGCGGGGGCGAGACACTCGACAATTTCCGGGATAGCACGGAGGCCCTCCACGGCTATATCGATCCTGTGCTGGTCGAGTTCCGCTGCCACATGTGCCGAGATAAACAGACCAAGGGCCTCGGGGGCGATACGGACGCTGTGATTTCTCAAGGCACCCTCACGCTCGTACCGCTCCAGGCGCGCCTGGACTGTGCCGCGAGCCAGCCCTGTGCGGTGCGCGATAGCAAGCACGGTCATTCTGGAATCAATGTCGAGCGCCTCCAAAACAGCTCGATCGATCGCGTCCCGGATGGGGCGCGGGTCTTTGTTGCTGACCATGGGTTCTCCTCCTTGAGTGCGGTCAGGATGACCACGGTTGTGGGCCTCGGGGATCCTAGCCTAGTCAGATTGACTACCTAACGCATTGGGCATTGCACAAAGGGGTGGCCATGTTGCTCAATAGAACACAGAACAGTCGGGAAGATATCACCTTCCCAGGCTTCGGGAGCAACCGGCGAGTACACCCCTCAAGGTTGCAGGAAACGCCCTCTCACAAAGAGCGCATCCAGTCCGCCGCGCCACCCCTGCTGCGGACTCCATCGATTCAACCCCATGGTGTAGCGCCTCATCCCCCGGATCCGCGCCCGGCTGCAGACTTTTCGACGCGGTCCTCCTCGTCCACTAGGCTGAGGAAAACTTTCGTCAGCCCGACAGGAGCCCTTCGAAATGCCAAACAGCGTGGAGTCCATCAGCGGTGACGATAAGTTCGCCGGACTGAGGGCAATATTTCTCAATTGCACCTTGAAACGCAGCCCCGAGCTGAGCCACACTTCTGGCCTGATCCGCGTCAGCGCGGATCTGATGCGAAAGAACGGCGTCCACGTCGACATTGTGCGACCGGTTGATCACCCTGTAGCGACGGGTGTGTACCCAGACATGCGGGAGCACGGCTGGGAGGAGGACGCGTGGCCCACCATTTTCGATCAAATTATGCAGGCCGACATCCTGGTCCTCGCGGGACCCATCTGGCTCGGAGACAACAGTTCAGTGATGAAACAAATCATTGAACGCCTCTACGCGATGTCGGGCGTGACCAACTCGCGCGGTCAGTACGTCTACTACGGAAAGGTCGGGGGCGCCCTGGTGACTGGAAATGAGGACGGAGTCAAGCACTGTGCAATGAACATTCTCTACAGTCTTCAGCACATTGGTGTGACCATTCCACCGGCCGCAGACGCCGGCTGGATCGGAGAAGTTGGGCCGGGTCCAAGCTATCTCGACGACGGATCGGGTGGCCCCGAAAATGACTTCACCAACCGCAACACCGCTTTCATGACCTGGAATCTGCTTCATATGGCGCGCATGTTGAAGGCAGCAGGAGGTATTCCGGCGCAGGGTAACCTTCCCGACGCGTGGAAGAAGGGTGACAGGTTTGGATTGGAAGTCAATCCGGAATATCGGTAGGGCCCGGGATGCGCCCAGGATTCGTCATTGGCGGGCATCACATAGACTTCGGCTACTGTCCGTCCAGATTGAAGGAGCCGTGTGCTTGTCACCGTCACTTCGACCGCTCCCAGCGCAATCAATCTGAGCCACCTGCTTCACAAGCACCCTGACCGCGCGCAGGAGTTTGCGCTCAGCGTTGGCAGGGCGCACGTGTTCTACCCGGAGGCGTCTGACGAGCGTCGCACAGTAGCGATGCTCCTCGAGGTCGATCCAATCGGACTGGTTCGCAACAAGCGTTTCCGCGGACGCGACTCTGCCACGCCCGAGCGGTACGTGAACGATCGACCCTACGCTTCGTCGTCGATGGTTGCCGTCGCCCTCGGACAGGTGTTCCGCACCGCGATGAACGGCATGAGCGAGTCGTTCCCGGAGCTTGCCCTATCGAGAATGCCCTTGGAAATTACGGTCGCCGCGCTGCCCGCGCGTGGTCGCGACACTGAAGGCCTCGTCGCGCAGCTGTTCGGGCCCCTCGGCTGGCAGGTGGAGGAAACGGTGGTACCGCTCGATCCCGCGTTCCCCCAGTGGGGTGCCTCACCCTACGTCGACCTCGTCCTGCGCGGCGATGTTCGACTGAGCGAAGCTCTCCGCCATCTTTATGTGCTACTCCCCGTTCTCGATGATGCCAAGCACTATTGGGTGTCTGAGGACGAGATAGGGAAGCTGCTCCGGGCCGGCGACGGATGGCTGCCCAACCACCCGCTACGGGAGCTCATCACGAACCGTTATCTGGCGCATCAACGCTCGATGGTTGACGAGGCGGGGGGGTGCCTCTATGGTTTTCGTCAAGCGGCTGTGGCCGGTCGGGGTTCGTAGGGGGTTCCGTCTCTGAGCATGGCGTAGAGGGTGTCGCAGCGGCGGCGGGCGAGTGCGATGAGGGCTTGGTTATGGCGTTTCCCCTCGGCCCGTTTCCGGTCGTAGTAGGCCCTGGATGGTGGGTCTTTGAGTGCCGCGAACGCGGAGAGAAACAGGGCTCTTTTGAGGATCTTGTTTCCTTTCCGCGAGGGGTGGTCTCCGCGGATGGATGTTCCCGACCGCCAGGTCACGGGGGCCAGTCCGGCGTAGGAAGCCAGATGTCCGGCGGTGGCGAAGTCTTTCCCGACGATTTCGGTGAGGATTCGTGCTGCGGTCCTGACGCCGACGGCCGGGAGCGATGTCAGGACTGGGTGAAGAGGGTGGGCCTCCACGAGGGTTTCGACCTGGGTGAAGACCGTGTCCCGGGATTCTCTGATGTCGGCGAGCATCCTGGCCAGCTGGGGTAACACGATGGTTGCTGCGTTCGTTCCCACGACGGTGACTGTTTGCTGATCCAGGGCGGCGATGATGTCCGTGGCGAGGCGTTCACCCATGCGGGGTGCCTGCTTCGTCAGCCGGTTTCCGATCCGGCGTCGACCGGCGTGGCGTAACGCTTCGGGGGTGGGCCAGATGCGAAGCAGGTCCAGCACGGCGGGGTGGTCTAGGCGTGGGCCGAGGACTCGTTCCAGGGCCGGATGGATCTGGGTCAGCAAGCCTCGGATCCGGTTTGACGTGGCGGTGGCTTGTTTGGCGAGGTCGTCGTCGAAGCCGCAAAGCATCGTCAGTTCGGCGAGCTGTTCGTCGGCGACCTGGATTGATCGCAGCGTGTGGGGCATGGTCCGGGCCGCTTCGGCGATGATGAACGCGTCGCGGGCATCGGTTTTCGCTTCGCCCGGGTGCAGGTCAGCGATCCGGCGCATCGCCAACCCGGGTAGGTAGCCGACAGTGACGTCAGCGGCTTGGGCCACCGCGACGGGGAGTGCCCCGATCGTGGCCGGCTGATCAACCACTAACAGGAGCCTGCCGTGTCGTTTCAGCGTGTGGAGGATTTCGCGCAGCCGGACCTCGTCATTGGGTAAGGCCTTATCGAAGAGCTTCTTCCCTGACCGGTCTAGAGCGACAGCGTGATGTTCTCCTTTGCCGACGTCCAGCCCGATGAAAACATCAATGCTTTCGTGGTTTCCAATCACCTTTTCCTCCTAGTCCAGCACCTAATATTCCAGTGCTGGACTGCCCCATGGTGTCAGAGCCCGGCATCCACGTTACGCACGACCTTGAATCTGTCCTGCCTCTATCAGCGGTCTCTCCGGCACCTACCAACCCCGGTGACAACACCCCCCGGATCATGGATGACTGGGGGCGGCAATCATGCCGGGGCCAGCAGGCCAGCACACCCATATCCTGCAACAGGAACAGGCTACGAAAAAGGTAACGGGGGCGGCAATCATGCCGGGGCCAGCAGGCCAGCACACCCATATCCTGCAACAGGAACAGGCTACGAAAAAGGTAACGGGGGGGGGGGGGGTTGCTGACCGCGCAGTCCAGGCTCAGCGCTCTCGATGACATCCCGGTCACTGATGTGACGGCTGCTACACACCAGGCGCGTTCGGCTCCGCTGTCGTTCAGACGTGCTGACGCAGTGATTGATGCGCTTCACGACGTCGGCGCCCGGCTGGTGGGGGACGTCGGGTGCGGGGAGGGAGCACTGCTCAAACGGTTGGTTGCGGACCCCGGTTTTACGGCGCTCGTTGGCGCTGATGTTTCTGTGACCGCACTCGCCCGGGCCAAACGGACACTCAACCTCCGGGAGGCGAGCGATCGCCAACGAGCCAGGGTGCGCTTGATCCAGTCCTCGGTGACCTACCAAGATGATCGCATCGCTGGCCTGGACGCACTGGTCCTGATGGAGGTCATCGAGCACCTCGACCCAGAACGCCTGCCCGCGCTGGAGTCCTCAGTGTTCGGCGCGGCCGCCCCCACTCAGTGATTGTGACTACGCCGAACAGCGAGTACAATATGCTGTTCGATGAACTCCCCGCTGGCATGTTCCGGCACGCCGACCACCGATTCGAGTGGACGCGGGCTGAGCTCACAACGTGGGCTGAGGGGGTTGCAGCCAGGAATAGTTACACGGTCGAGTACCGCACAGTTGGCGATGTCCACCCCACTCTTGGCTCGGCCACCCAGCTCGCGCTCTTTCGAAAGGCGACAGACCGATGACAGACCTCCCCATTCCATCGATGTCGCTCATCGCCGAGTAGGTTCGGCTGACGTATCAGCTGCCTCTGTCACCACCCGCCGCGCGTCGGCGTATGTCCCTGTCGGGCGTCGTCGGGCATTGCCATGTCGGCTCGCAGGCCGAGGAGCCGGATGGGACGGCCTGCCTCGATCGCGCCCGCGAGGTCCAGGGCACGGGCAAGAATTGCAGTGCGGTCGGATGTTTTGGGAATCTTCTTCGCGTGGGTTTTCGTGAAAAAGGGCGCGTACCGGACCTTGAGGGTCAGTCCGACGACCGGCCGTCCCTCGGATTCGACATCCGTAAGGACACGCGCTGTCAGCTCCCTGATGGCGTCGTCCACCTGGGTCTGTTGTGTCAGGTCCTGCTGGAAAGTTGTCTCCCGGCTATGACCCCGGGCGACCCAGGGGGTGTCGTCAACGACGTCGTCCCCGTCGCCGCGTCCGAGCTCCGCGTACCAGGGACCCATCTTGGGGCCGAACTCCGGGACCAGGGTTGTCGGGTCACATACGGCGAGCTCGGCGACGGTGGTGATGCCGAGCTTGGCCAGCCGGCCCGCTACTTTGGATCCCACGCCCCATAAGTCTTTGGTGGGCCGCCCGCCCATGACATCGAGCCAGTTCCCGGCCGTGAGACGGAAGACACCGGCCGGCTTTCCGAAACCGGTGGCAACCTTGGCTCGGACGAGTGTGTCACCGATACCGACGCTGCAATGCAGCAGTGTTTGCTCGAGAACCGCGGATTGGATCTGTCGGGCGTAGGTCTCAGGGTTATCGATCTTGACGCCGACAAAGGCTTCATCCCACCCGAGCACCTGCACGGTGGCGCCGGGCTGGGCGCGCAGGGTTGCCATCACGGTTCCAGACGCCACAAGATATGCTTCATGATCAACGGGCAGGATCACCGCATCAGGTACTTTCCGGGCCGCAACGCGCAACGGCATTCCGGATCCGACGCCGAAAGCCCGGGCTTCGTAGGAAGCGGTCGACACCACAGCTCGTTCCGTGGGGTCGCCACGCCCGCCCACGATGATTGGCTTGCCTGCCAGCTCTGGCCGACGGAGCACTTCGACCGCCGCGATGAACTGGTCGAGATCGACGTGCAGGACCCAGGGGATTCGGCTCATCTCACCAGTGTGTCCTGAACCTCGCTCGAAAGCATCAGTTTCCCGGCTGGGCCTACCCTCCGAGGTTGCTGATCGTGAATGCCGTGAGAAACCCGACGGCGGTGATGAGGCCAGTAAGGATGTGATGTTCCTCGAAGGCTTCGGGAATCATGGTGTCCGCGATCATCGCAATAATGGCTCCGGCGGCTACGGCGGTGATTCCCGCCACCAGTTCATCTGGAGCATTCTGCAGTGCTGCAAAGCCAACCAGGGCCGAGATACCGGAAAGTGCTGCAATCCCTCCCCAGACACCGAAGACGTATGTTGCGCTCCGGCCAGCCTTTTTCATGCCGGCAGCGCTGGAAAGCCCTTCGGGGAAGTTTGAAATGAACACTGCGGCGAGCATGGCGGGATTGACGGCGCCCAGGGTGGCAACTCCAACCCCGAGGACCACCGATTCGGGAACCCCATCGAGGAGCGCTCCGATGGCGATGGCAGTCCCGCTCCCGGTCTGGTCACTCTCGGAAGGCTGGTGACCGCCAGAGCGTTTGCGATGTTTGGCGCCCGCCCGCGCGAGGAGGGCGTTCGCCCCCACATATGCCAGGGCGCCAGCCAGGAATCCCGTGAGGGTGGGAAGCAACCCGCCGAGCCTGACGGCTTCGTCCATGAGGTCAAACGCCAGGGCCGAGATCAGCACCCCGGCACCGAAGGCCATGATCGACGAGGTGACTTTCGCCGGGATGGTCCATTTCCAGGCAACGGCGCAACCCAACACCAAGGCCGCGCCTGCCGCGGTGCCCCAGATCAGGGCCATGAACCACAGTGGCATTATTTTTTCCTTCTCCAGACGACAGCGACGAGCATAGCGTCCACATTATGCGCATTGGCTACCGGCGTAGGCAGCGGGACGCGTCATCCGTGACGGGGGGGAATGTGCCGGGGGAGAATTTTTCTTAGGCGGTGGTGGGTCCGAGCGGATCCGCAGACCGCTAGGCGGCGCAGGCTCTTTCAACTCGACAAAAATGAATGGGTGTCGGTGTGTGCCCAATATTCGATCCGGTATGGTCTTGTGCAGGCAACCAACGGACGGCTCCGGCGGGAGGTCAATGTCGATTGACCTCCCTCTGGCGGAGATACGGCGCCGGAAGTCACTCGCCGTGATCATCACACTATCGGGGTGCCTGTGCTCGGTGGTAGTGCTCCCGGGAGAGTCCGTGTATTCAAGGACACGGACCCGCTCATTCTCGAATGCAACGCGGTAATTCTCTGGATTTGTCTCGACGGAATCCTTGGCCATGGACGGCAACATACGCTCGTCAGAGATTAGTGCCAAGACGGTTGAGCGACAAGTTGGCAGTGCCATAGCCGGAAATAGGACGCTGCTCAGAAATAGGATGGCCGAATGCCCGATGCGATCTTTTCCAGCGCCCGACTCGCCCGCGCCAATGATCCACTGGATCTGGTGTGGAGTGACCTCGATACCGACACCGATCCTGCTGACGAGGACGGTGCGAGGAGCAGCGAGGAGCAGGTTCCGTTAACTGTTTGGAGCCCGAGGAGAGAATTCTGCTCTAGCGTGGAGGCGTGAGTCTACTTGGGGGAGAAGGAGTTCTACTTCGGCCATGGCGGGCGCAGGATGTGGACTTCGCATATGACTTGTACTCGAACGAGGACGTGCAGCGGTTCCTTGGTCGGATTCCGAAGGTGGTGCGGAGCCGCGCCAGCGCTGAGACGTTGATTCACCGGCTCAGTGCCGTCAAGGACCCGGTGACGGGCTATTGGGTAGTCGGAGATGCTTCCTCGGCTGAGCTTCCCGGGACTGTGATGTTGCAGAGCATTCGGCTGTCAGGTACGGACGGCCCATCAGATGAGGTAGAGATTGGCTGGCATTTCATCCACGGTCGTGGGCCCGCGGCTACGCGACCAGAGCGGCGAAGACGCTTTGCAACCCTGGGGACCCGACCGACCCGGCGATGTGACGGTATGTTGGGGGCCAGGAACTCTACTTGGCGGCGTGTAGCCCTGCGGTCCGTGCCACTCTGATTGTCGACATCACACGGCCTGAAGCGCCCGCCGTCGTGGCGCCGGAGGCGGCTTCCTGCGCTCACCGGACCAAGCCTGCGGGATAAGAGATGCGATTGACCGTCCACCGTTAGCTGTTCGTTATAGGAAGAACCTTTGCTGCGTTGGCGGATCCCGCCCGACGCTGACTTTTCGAGGTTCTTGCCCACGGCGAACGCCCCGCTGGCGCTCTCGTTTCGGTCGCCGCAGCGCGGGCTAACCGAAAATGTCGGAGGGGAATGGCATGATTTCTGTACTGCGGCGGTACCCTCCGCCGAGTCTAGCCATGGGGGAAACATGGACAACAGTCTCGCTTCAGCTACGCCCGGGGACGCCAACGAGCGGGCGTCGCCCCAGGATGAACCGCCAACTGCCTCGGAAGATCAACATGACCGAGCTCCAGACATGCCGCCGTATGCTCTGGACTTCCATCCCGTTCACTGGCCGTGAGTCGGTCGGCCGGCGAGTGGACGCTGTCCCAGTCGGCGCAATGTGAAAACGTTCGACCAACGATCCAGACCTGGGGCGATGGTCGAGAAGGAATAGGGTTTGAAAAGCAGCAACCGCCGCTTTTTGTAGCTCGATAGGGCTGACGGGGTGCGCCCAGCCCGTCTCAGTCTGCGACCGCCAGCCTGCTTTCACTACCGGCCAGGCTATGGACTGGACGGGGGCTCACGGCGATCGACGCCCCTCCGGGAGTCGTCAAGTCCCGGCGCCGTAGCTGACCCGGCCGCCGGGTTGCTCGGTTTTTGGTAGACATCGGGAATCCCGTCGCCGTCGTCGTCGACCCTCTCCGCCGCCTCGATGGTGCGGTAGTGCTTGTTGCGGGCCCGCAGGATTACGGACGCGATCAGGGCGGCCAGGATGGAAGCCGACAGGATTCCGACCTTGGCGTGATCATTGGTGGGGCTGTCGGGGGTGAAACTTAGATCGGCGATCAGCAGCGAGACGGTGAAACCGATACCGGCCAGCAACGCCATGCCCAGCAGGTCCACCCAGCGCAGGGCCGGGTCAAGGTTCACCTTCGTGAGTTTGGTGAGGAGCCAGGTGGTCCCCACAATGCCGATCGGCTTGCCCAGGACCAGGCCCACCATGACGCCGAGCGCGACCGGATCGGTCACCGCCGAGATGAACCCGCTCCAGCCGCCCACAGTGACGCCGGCGGAGAAGAAAGCGAACACGGGTACCGCGAATCCTGCCGACAGAGGACGGATCCGGTGTTCGAAGAGCTCGGCCAGACCGGGCCCGGCATCTGGCCCAGCGCTGGACTTCCGGTGCAGGACGGGCACTGCGAATCCGAGCAGAACTCCTGCGACTGTGGCGTGAATACCGCCTGCATGCACAAGGGCCCACACGACAAAGCCGATGGGCAGCAGGATGAGCCAGGCGGCAGCTGGCTTCAAGTGAAAAAATTCGCGATACTTCTGTGCCAGCACCGTATACAGTGCGAGCGGGATGAGGGCCAGGAGTAGGGGCGCGGCCTGGATGTCATCGGAGTAGAAGAGGGCGATGATGGAGATGGCAATCAGGTCATCGACGACGGCGAGCGTTAATAAAAATATCCGGAGTGCGCTGGGCAGGTGTGAGCCGACGATCGCGAGGACGGCGACGGCGAAAGCGATATCGGTGGCAGTGGGAATTGCCCAGCCACGCAGCGTCTCAGGGCTGAATATGTTGATGCCCACGTAGACCAGGGCGGGAACGGCTACGCCGCCGACCGCGGCGGCAACCGGAACTATCGCTTTGGCGGGACTGCGCAGATCACCGGCAACGAATTCACGTTTGAGTTCGAGTCCGACGAGGAAGAAAAACACGGCCAGCAGGCCGTCAGCAGCCCAGGCTCCTAGGCTCAGCTCAAGATGCCAAGGTTCGTACCCGAACGTGAAGTCTCGAAATGCGAAGTAGCTATCGGAAGCTGGGGAGTTGGCCCAGATGATCGCGGCGGTGGCGGTGATAACCAACAAGATGCCGCCGACGGTTTCCTTCCGGAGGATTTCGCCAATTCTCAGCGACTCGGAGTAGGTACCGCGGCCGATCAGCCCTGAGACGGGTTTGGGCTTGGAGGTTGGGTCTGCCATGAGTGAGGCTCCTGAATTGGGTTCGACAATAGAAACTGCCGACCAGACTTCCCGGCTCACCTTCAGTCCAGTTTACCAGTCAGACCGGGAAACCGCTCTCCGGCGGTTCACGCGGATCACCGTGCCCGCCGGTTAGCGTCGCTGGTTGTTCCTACGGACGGCAATCCGGCGGGTCAGATCCGAGGCCGCAAGGACGGCGACGGCGATGGAGATGGCGACGAACGCGAGCATGAAGTACAGACCAATGAGGGTGGCCATCGGCGATCGGGCTTCGCGCAGCATCGCCAATCCACCTACCAGACCAACCGACCAGAACGCCGCAACAGCGGCCAGAACCAGGACGGCCGGCAGCCAGTCCCGATTGGCTCGCAGCCACTGCAGCGTGCGCCTGACGATCCGGGTGATTTTGTCCATGCCCCATAGTGCGCTCTGGGCTGGCGGGAGCACGGGCGGGACACGTGTCGACTCGGTCACGTTTCGGTGTCCTGGTCGAGACAGAACACTGGGTACTCGTCGCGCAGGAGCGCGCCGTGGGCACGGACCGCAGGGGTCATTGGCCGAGCTGACCAGGGCAGACGGTGGGGCGGGAGTCCTCATCCAGGCCAGCCACCGAGTCGACGGCGAGCGCACGGCCCAGATTCCAGCCCAGCCAATCGTCGGTGGTCGCGGGGGCTGGCTGCAAGGCGATCACGCACGGGGTCACCTCGACGGGCAGGCCCGCCACGATCGCGGGTGCGGCGTCGGCTTCGAGACTGGCCAGGTAGGCAACGTCCAGTTTGCCGCTCGTCTCGAAGCGGTTGATGTTCTGCTGGGCCACCCAGGCCTCAGGGTTCGCCACGCCAATGACCAGCAGGAGGACTGCACCGGACATCAGCGCAGCCCTGGGCAGCCACCACCCGGACATCCGCACCCCGGCCCCCATCACGAAGACCACCAACAGGCCGAGCCACACTTCGAACGCGTCCACCAGGACACGCAGCACAGTGAAACCGTAGGCCTGCTGGTAGATGGACATCCTGAAGAGCGCCGAGACCCCGACCACCAGGGTAAGTACCGCCAGGGCGCCGAGCGCGATGCGCAGCAGCAGACGGTCCTGGGCGGTGGCTCGAGGCGCTTTGCGAACAGCCAGCGCGATGGTGGCGAGGGTCAGCGCCGTCGCAACGGTCAGCTGGGCGAATTCCTGATGGACGTAGTCCGCGTAGCTGAGCCCGGTGGTGTCCCGCACAAACTCGTGTCCGCCCCACATCGCCGACGCCTGCGCGGTCACGAAGACCGCAAACACTGCGACCACAACGCCCGCCGGGAACAGCCATTCCCACGCCCGGCTGACCGGGCGGCCCGCCCCGACGGCGGCCTTCTCAACCAGGGGTGGATTGATGGCCAGATAACAGCCCGCAAGTACTACGCCGCCGACGACGAACCAGACGAAGGCGCGCAGCACCAGACTATCGGCCAGCTCAACGTCGGGAAGGACAGTGGACACCCAGGAACCGAACACCGCGTCTCCGGAAGCGAACAGCCCGCCGAAGACAACGAGCGCCACGAGTGAGATGGCGGTGGTCCGCAGCACCGGCCACAGCGACCGGTGATTTGGTGGCAGCCGACATCGTGCGACCCAGCAAGGGGAGGCCGTGGATGCCGCTAAGCACCCACGCGAGTCCACCGGCACAGATGGGCAGGACGCGTTTAGCGTCGGTGAGGGAGGTGGTGACGAGTACCCCCGCGGCGAGGACCGCCAGTCTGGCCAGCCATTCGGCGTCGCGCAGGACTACCAGTGAACCCAGTCCCAGGCACAGCACCGTGGCGGCGACGGTCCACGGGCGACGATGACGCACCGACAGGGTTAGCATCAGGGCGCCGGAGACCAGCAGGATCAGCAGGGTGCCCAGCCCGAGGTTGCGGTCCGGCAGGACGACAGCAGCCAGTGCGCCGACCGCGAGCGCCAGGAACACGGGCCGGGGACCCGTCCGCAGTCCGCGCTCGGGCCAAAATCGTTCGGTGCCGGACATCACCGAGGGATGGTCCGGCACATCAACTGGTGAAGATCCTTGGGCAGGGTAGGGGTAGCCAGCGGCGGTCACGGCGGTCTCCTCGGGGTGGGTGGGGTGGCGGCGGGCGCCGGCGCGGGGGGAGCCGTCGCGGAGACGGGTGGTGGGGTTGCTGCCCGGGATGCCCGGGGGAGCACTACGAGGATCCGAGCGCCAGCGGACCCCGGAGCGGGTGGCAGCGCGGTGATAGACCCGCCATGCAATTGGGCAATCCAGCTGGCGATGGCCAGGCCCAGGTGACCGCAGTCGCCATGGGGTTCATGGTCTTGCTGGCGGCGATCAATCTTCGCGGCGTGGGCGAAAGCGTGAAGTTCAACGTGGTGCTCACACTGGTGGAAATGATCGCCCTCTGCATGGTGATCGGCGTCGGCTTCTACGTCATGACGCAGGGCACCGGGAACTTCGAGCAGGTGGTGGTCTTCACCGACTTCCAGGACAAGGACCTGTTCCTCGCCGTCACCTCGATAGCCTTCTTCGCGATGGTCGGATTCGAGGACTCCGTCAACATGGTCGAAGAGACCAGGAACCCTGAACGAATCTTTCCCCGCGCGATGCTCACCGGTCTGGGAATCGCGGTGATCCTTTACATGTTGGTGGCCATCACCGTGGTGAGCGTGCTTTCCCCCACTGAAATCGAAGGAATCCGGGAGGCCGAGGGCGCTGCTCTTCTTGAGGTGGTGCAGAAGGGGTCCCCGGACTTCCCGATCGACCGGATCTTCCCATTCCTCGCGGTCTTCGCCGTGGCCAACACCGCGCTGATTAACATGCTGATGGCGAGCCGACTGATCTATGGTCTGGCCCGGCAGCCGGTCCTCCCACGGCCGCTGGGTGCAGTGCTCCCCGGGCAGCGGACCCCCTGGGCTGGCATTGCCTTCTCGACCGTCCTCGCCCTGGGGCTGATCTGGTACGTCACCAGCGATCCGGAGAGCAACATTGTTGCCAACCTTTCGGGGACGACAGCGTTCCTGCTGCTCTGCGTTTTCACCGTCGTGAATGTGGCCTGCGTGGTGCTTCGCGGCAAACGGGACCGGTCGCGGAAGGTGTTTTTCACCTCCCCGGGTCCGTTGCCTCTTGTTGCGGCGGTCCTGTGTGCCTTCCTCGCTGCCCCTGGGTGGACCGGGATCCGGTGCAGTACCAGATCGCTGCCGGACTGATGCTGATCGGCGTCGTGCTGTGGTTCATCACCTGGCTCATCAACCGCATGACCAACGTCAACGAGCCCTGACCAGGCCGGCTTTCAGCAGGGCGGGCACATCCACTGGACTACACGGCGGTTTTTGGACAACGAATGCACGGCACCCGGAGGGCCTTTTCAGGAACTAGCCTCCTGGCGTGGGCAAAGAGGCGATGACGATTCGCGAAGCAACCGGGGAAGGACAACATCTGGGTGCTGACCAACACCGGATCCGCCAAAGCGACAGCAGTTGACGTTCAGTTTGAGCAGTTCGCCGTGGAGTCGTCGAACCTGCGGAGCACCATGGCGACGTCGGGCGAGGCCTCCTTCAGCGGCTACCCAGGGGCCAAAAACCAGCAATGCTCATCACCTGGACCACGGAAGACAACGAACAGCGCGGCCCGGCCCGGCGCGCGGTCCCGCTGCAGGGCAACCGCCGCTGGCAAGACTGGTGAGCCGACCCGGCACCCAGGTGCCGGCCGACTCATAGTTTGGCAAGCGTCTTCCGGAAATCCGCTTCAGCCGTGCGTTGAATTGATTGTTCGGCTTCATGAAGTACCCCGTAGGCGAAGGTGTTGTCACCGGCGCGGCGGGCGGCCCGGGATGCTTTGAGAAGGTACCGCTGGAACAGTACGCTATCGCGATGCGTCCCCAGGATGTCCTGGATCTTTTCGGAAGCCTTCCCCGACTTACCCATCTGTGCGCTGAAGCTGAACCCTGAGGTTCCATCGACGGACCTGATGGCGTAGCGCAGCCGCTTGGATCTCTTCCGCACCTCATGCAGCAGCTCAAGCTGTGTGTCGAGATCGGTTTCCCGATTCGCTCGATGAGCTGTCTTCAGCACCGCGGTCTGTTGCCGTTTGACGGCCTGGGGAAGCTCCGACGCGGCTTTGCCGCCCTTCTTCTTGCCGCCCCTCAGCGGGAGACTCGAGGTGAAGTCGTCAAGCGCATCGAGGGTGGCGAAGTAGCCGGTGGAGTTTAGCTCTCGCAGGACGTGGGACCGTGCTTTCAGGCGCTGTGCGGCCGACATTTTCTCCAGCCGTCTCATGACATGCCGGGGAATTGATCCCTGAGGCTGGCGTGCGATGCCCTTCCCGATCAGATCCTGCATCACCTCCGCGTCCCGGGCCGCACTCAGGGTTCCGCCCATCAGTTTGAGCCGTTCCTCAAGGTGATCGGCCTGCTCCGCGTCCAGGAGCGGACGGTAGGTCTTGAGCATGCTGCGCAGGGTGCGGGACCTGACGCGCAGTTGGTGCAGGGACCCCTCCTCGTTGCGGCGGACCCGCGGGTCCCAGGCCATCAGATCCTCAGCCGCCCGGCGGAACGAGGCGGTGAGGACATTCCTGACCGTGCCCGGTTTTCCCTCGGTGAGCGGATCCTCGGGTTTGCCGCCCAGGGCTAAGGCGAGTTTCGGCCCGCCGAGACCCGGCGATGCCCCGGCATTCAGCAGGCAATATTCGACGGCGTCCACCACCCGGGCCTGCTCGTCGACGGGGTAATCACCGGCGCCGACTACCTCGGCCTCCCACTCCCGCCAGGACCGTTCAACGCCGGTGGTCAGATCCTCAGAGTCAACCAGGTCATCACAGATCTCGATCAGCGGGCTACCGACAGTCCCGACCAGGGTGGTGATGGTCCGGGTGGTGGTGAGGCGCGCCACCGGGATCAGGGACTGGCCCCGGACATGGACCCGCACCAGGTCAAGCACCTCAACTGGCACGGCGTCTGGCACGGCGTCTTCGGCGGCCGACAGCGGAACGTGGACCTCGAGACGGTGCGGGGCAGCAGGGAACTTGATGTGCCACCCCTCGTCCTTGCCGCCGCGACGGCGCCGCAGGGTGATGCCGTGGCGCAACAGTGCGCGGGTCGCCAGGTCGTAGTAGACCGCCCCAAGCACCACGGTCCCGCCGTCATCCACCCGGTCCACGCCGGCGATGCCGGTAAAGTCGGGGATCGACTCTACCGGCCCAACGTCGTACTTGCGTTCAATCTCCAACGCTTCGGTGCGTGTCATCCCCCTATTATTGCGCCTGGCCTGCTGCGCGTCACGAGCTCGTGGCATGGGTGCTGCCGGAGCGGTGGTGGGACGTGGACAGCAGGCCGTTGAAGCGGCGCTGCGTTTCCCTGACATCCTGCGATGTTCCGCCAGACCGAAGGATCCTGTCGATTTCCGCGTCGGCTTCCCGGAGTTGTCTGAGGAGGCTCTCGTCTGCCCCGTCCTCACTCATCTGGGAGATCGTTAGTTCGTTTGAAAAGCTCATGCTGGTCTCCTGCCGGTCACGAAGGTTCATCCCGCGCAATTTAGCTGCGGGGCGACGGATGCTGTGCCCGGAAGGGGATCCCCTGATGATGCGGCGCGACAGAATGGCGCGGAGTTCGTAGCGGGTGGCCGATTCATCGGGGGCAGACTGGGGCGGCGCCGGGAGGAGTGAGGGTGTCTGTTGCCGATCGGATCTGACCACGGAATACCTTAGCGTGCGGGCTCGCCGTGCGGTCAGACGGTGACGAATATGCCCACAGCAGACGGTAACCGAGGCCGTCTAGGGCTGAGGATACCCCACGAAGCTGGCTGCGCGGCTCATTCGAACCTGGAAGGATCGCCCATGCCGTACCGCACCACCTCGGCGGAGCCGCTGGAAAAGTCGATGACGGTGGTGGGTTCGGCCCCGCACTCCCCGGATTCGATGACCGCGTCCACCTGATGATCGAGCTCTTCCTTGATTTCCCAGCCCTGGGTCAGGGGTGCCTCCTGGTCGGGGAGCAGAAGGGTGCTGGACAGCAACGGTTCGTCGAGCTCCTCGAGCAGGGCCTGGACCATCCGGTGGTCCGGGATGCGGACGCCGACGGTCTTCTTCTTCGGGTGGAGGAGCCGGCGGGGGACCTCCTTGGTGGCGGGCAGGATGAACGTGTAGCTGCCCGGCGTCACCGCCTTGATGCTGCGGAACACGTCGTTGTCGATGTGCACGAACTGTCCCAGCTGCGAAAAATCCTTGCAGACCAGGGTGAAGTGATGCTTGCTGTCCAGCTTCCTGATCGACCGGATCCGGTCCAGCGCGTCCTTGTTGCCCAGCTGTGCGCCCAGGGCGTAGCAGGAGTCGGTGGGGTAGGCGATCAGCCCGCCGGACCTGACGACGTCGACAATCTGCCCTATTGCGCGCGGCTGCGGATCTTCGGGATGTACATCGAAAAATTTGGCCATGCGAAGAGCATACGTCGGCGCGGCCCGGTCAGGTGATCCCCAACTGGAACCAGCCGGCCCAGCCCGTTGATGCGTTCCACCAGGTGCTGTAGACAACGCTGTCCGATCCGACGACGAACACGTCCAGGTGCTCGCTCACCCGGGACACGGCTGCCACCTGGCTGCCGGGCTTGGCGACGCCGCCCGAAATGTTGAACCAACCGGCCCACCCCGATGTGTCATGCCACCAGGTGCTGTAGATCCTGTTGTCGGTGCCGACGGTGAAGAGGTCGAGGTGGTTGGAATACCGGGCTACCGCGGTGACCGGTGACCCAGCCGACGCGACACCACCTGACACCTGGAACCAGGAGCCCCAGCCGGTCCTGGCGCTCCACCAGGTGGACATGATCTTCCCGTCCGGGGCGGTGGTGAACAGGTCCAGATGATCGGGGTGCCGTGCCACGACGTTGACCGTGGCGTCGGGCCGGGCCAGCTGCCCGCCGACCTGGAACCAGCGGGACCAGCCGCTGCGTTCGTCCCACCAGCAGCTCCAGACCCGGTTGTCGGTGCCGACGGTGAACAGGTCGATGTGGAAGGGGTACCGGGCGATGGCTGTGACGGTTGCCCCGTTGGCCGCGACCCCACCGGAGATCTGGAACCAGGTGGACCAGCCGGTCCGCACATCCCACCAGGTGGACATGATTCTGCCGTCCGCGGCGGTGGTGAACACGTCCAGGTGATCGGCGTACCGGGCCAGGACATTCACCGTCGACCCGGCGCGGGCCACCAGTGTGCCCAGCTGGAACCAGTTGGACCAGCCGCCGGAGGAACTCCACCACGCGCTGTATACCCGGTTGTCGGTGCCCACGGTAAACAGGTCAAGATGGCCTGCGTAGCGGGCGACTGCGGTTACCGGCGACCCTGCGCCGCCTGGTGACGCGAACCCGCCCATCAGGTGGAACCAGCCAGCCCACCCGCTGCTCTGATCCCACCAGTTGGACATGGTGCGCCCATCGGACCCCACGGCGAAGACATCAAGGTGCTCCGGGTACCTGTCGATCACGGTGATCGGGGTTTTCGCCCGGGCCGTCAACGCTCCCAGCGGCCCGATCCGGTTCCAGATCACCTGCCGGCAGATGCGGCAGAACGGCACCCCGAGGTCCCGCATCTTGCACGCAAATTCCGGCCGAAACGCGCCGCAGTGATAGTAATGTGCGCCTTCGAACGTTCCGACAGTCCCGGCGGACACCGGGCTGGGCCGTGAATCCACTGTGCTGCAGTCGGGGTTGGTCATGGTGGGGATCGCGGTGGCCTCGTTGACCGCCCAACGCCACTTGAGGGTTACCCGGTTCCGGTTGATCGTGACGTTGGGTTCCCCGGGCTCCGGGCCGGGATGATGGTCACGGCCGGTCTCTTCGCCGCCGGCGTAATACGGATACTCGTCTGCCAGACCGAACGCTGTGTGGCCCATCTCGTGGATACCGATCTCGGTGGCGCTGCTGGCGAGGGAGTAGGTGCCGATGGAACCGCCGCTTCCCCCGTAGACGGTCGAATTGACGATCACCAGCACCGTGGTGAACTCCGGAATCTGTGCCGCCGCGACGCTGAGCGCCGTTCCGGCGTTGCAGAGCAGCAGCCGCCTGATGCCGTTGCCGCCGAAGGTCGCGTCAAAGTAGGTCCGCGCGGTGGCGCCGGTGCCACCCGGTCCCACCGGATCATCGGCTCCGGAGTCGGTGGAGGACACGTTGACCCGGAAGATGTTGATGGCCGGCGCCAGTTCGTTGAACGGTGGAGTGCCCAGGAACGCGTTGGCGAGTGCGGTGCAGGCGGCATCGAAGGCGGCCTGTTCTGCGGCCCGGAACCCGTCGCCCAGGAGCACCACGTTGAACGCGCGGTTGCGGGGTGCTGAGCCCCGGATCTGGGTGGTCCCAATGATTGCTCCGTCGGCGGTAGTCATTCCGTTTCCCCCCGTCCCTCAATGGCGAAGCTGGTGATTTCCGTGACGCGGGAGGCTCCGAGCCGTCGCCCGTCGCCGCCGTCGCCCGGCGGTTCAGCCCCCCGGCCGCCGGTGTCCTCCGGGTCCGGCTCGGCGATGTCGATCAGCGCGATGCTGCGTGCAGCCTCCGGCGCCGGGACGACGACGGTAAACGCGCCGCTCGGCCGCTCCACCTGCACCCGGGTGATCGGTTCACCGGGAGTCTCAGGGAACACCTCGGCGCTCTGAAGGTCGCCGGTCCGCACGGGGACACGGGTTAGTGGCGCGTCCTGGGCGTCGCGTACCTCGGCGTACCGTCCGGCACGAAGGTCGGGGTGCGCATCGAAACCGGTGACCGCCACGTTAACCGGCTGCTGGAGGATCAGGCGGACGTCGTCGCCGTCGTACTCGAAGATCAAGCGGATGGCTCCGGGGGCGGATTCTGGGATGTCAGTCATGAGGGATCTTCTTTCGCAGGAGGTCTTCTCCCTATCGTCCCGCCCGCGACGTTATTGGGCTGTTACCGCAGCCGGGGTGCGGACGGCCCGTCGACCGGTAACACAGCAGTAACGCGAGCGGCGGTACGTTGGGCCTTTATCCCCGAGAGCCCCAGAGGTAGAGTGCCACCATGATTGAATCTGAATCCTCAGGCAGCCGGACCCGCGGGCAGGAAGCGGAGACCACAGGCCGTTTCATCGTCGTTTTCGCCGACGCAGAGCAAGACGCGCCGGGTCTGCTGCGGGCGGCCGGCGGCATGTCCAATGTTGCCGATTCCCGCGATTTCGGTACCCGGGCTGCCACGCCCGCTGAGACGGAGGGCACCGACGCCACAGTCTATTCCCGACTGGGGATTGCGGTGGTGTCCGCTGATCCGCAGCAGGCCAGATCGTTGCGTACCTCCTCGGACGAGGGCGCCATCATCTCAGTGTCACCCGAATTGATTCACCACGTCCTCAGCGAGGAGCCGGGGGGAGCCTCGGCGTCGTTTCAGGACACCCCGCAGCTCACCTGGGGCTTGCAGGCGGTGGGTGCTGACACGTCCCCCTACAGCGGTGAGGGCATCCGCGTCGCGGTCCTGGACACCGGATTTGAATCCAGTCACCCCGACTTTTCCGGGCGGCAGATCACGGTCGAGTCGTTCATTCCGGGCGAAACCGCCCAGGACGGCCACGGTCACGGGACCCACTGCATCGGTACCTCGTGCGGGCCGCGGGCCCCGTCCGACGGCCCGGCGTATGGCGTCGCCTACGAGGCGGAGATCTATGCCGGGAAGGTTCTGAGCGACTCCGGGTCGGGCAGCGATGGCGGCATCATTGCCGGAATCGACTGGGCGATGGCCAACGGCTGCGCGGTAATTTCGATGTCGCTCGGCGCCGATATTGCGCAGGTGCATCCGCCCTACACGGCTGTGGGACGCCGGGCGCTCGACCAGGGTCACCTGATTGTCGCAGCTGCGGGGAACAACGCTGACCGACGGCAAGGCGACTTCGGTTTCGTGGGTGCGCCCGCCAATAGCCCGTTCATCATGGCAGTCGGCGCACTGGATCAGCAGCTGGAGATGGCGTTCTTCTCCGCCCGGACCCTTCCGCTCCGCGGCGGGCAGGTTGACGTGGCCGGTCCGGGGTTCCAGGTGTACTCCTCCTGGCTGATGCCCGACCGCTACAACACCATCAGTGGAACGTCGATGGCCACTCCGCACGCTGCAGGAATCGCGGCGCTATGGGCGCAGGCCTCAGGGTTCCGGGGCCGGGAGCTGTGGTCGCTGATGGTTCAGGAGAGTCAGCGCCTGCTGGAGGCGTCGGTCGATGTCGGCTCCGGCCTGGTGCTGGCGCCGCAGGAATAGGGTCAGATGAACTTCACTGTCACCGTCGATGACGTGCACCGTCCCGCGATTCAGGAGGTCGCGGAACGGTTGCGGTCCTGCGGTCTGGAGGTCGACCGGGTGCTCGGCAATGTCGGCATGATTACCGGGTCAGCGCCCGAGGACTGCCGGCCGGATCTGGAGGCCGTGGAGGGAGTGTCCTCGGTCGACGGCGAAGCCCGCTACCTGCTGCCGCCGCCCGACAGCGATATCCAGTAGCCTGGCCGACTGCTGGCCGCCGGACACTACTGACCGCCCGGGTCGGGGGTGCCGCGGGTCTTGCCGCCGACGTCGTCGAGCACGTCCTGCGCCTGCCGGTCCACTAGCCCGGTGAAGAGTTGCTGCGCGGCGCCGAAGGTGATCGCCCAGGCCACGATCTGGGCCGGGTTGTCGAGGTCGCTCAATCCGGGGACGAAGCCTCCCCGCATCAGCTGGAGCCCGAGCACGGCGGTCAGGGCACCGGCAGGTAGCTTGAGAATGGCCAGGGCAAGCGGGAGTCCGTACGGGGTCGAGGTGCCGCGGACGTGTCGGAGGGACGCGGCGCCGGACACCGCCGCGGCGATCAGCCCGAAGGATTCGATGAAGAAGACGTCCCAGGGTCGGGGGCGGTCGCCGGTGGGGCAGGCGGTGCCCTCCGACGGTTCGAAGCACAGGCGCAACTCGTCCGGCCGAATCCACCCGGCGATTGCAAGCCCCGTCGCCAGCACGGTCAGCACCAATGCGCCCATGATCAGCACGTTGCGGAAGCTTCGCACCCGGGAGAACTCATCCCTGGACTCAAGGCAGGAGGCCCTGAACGCCGCCACCAGCGTCATCCGACCCGATTCCTCCAGCGGCGCTGCGGCCGCGGCGGCGATCACTTGCTCCACCGCGGTCCGATGTGGGTCATCCCGTGACAGGTGGTGCCGGGCATGCGCCTGGATGCCCGGCAGTTGTGACTCGACGTAGCCCAGGGGAGCCCTCAGCAGGAGTGCCACCTGCGCTGCATCCAGCTGACTGAGAACCCGTTCCACCACGGCGCCATTGAACGACGTCTGGATGGCCGGTGACTTCTCTTCCGCCACAATGATGGCTTCGTTGAGGTGTCGGATGATCGCGTGATCCAGCGCTGCCATGGCGCTGCCCTGCCCTGTCGGGGCGTTTGCCGGGGGATCGGAGAGGCTGATCCATTCGGCGAGGGTCCGCAACTGGGCGGCGAGGGTGATGGCCTGTTCGCGCCAAGCGCGGTTGGTGGGCGGCGGGAGCGTCGGCGGTAGCGGTGGTGGAGGCGGCTGAGGTGAAGCGGAGGGTACTGACATGGCTCAACTTACTCGAACGACGGGTGCAGGCTAACGCCAAAACCGACAGTAGGCTCCGGCAGGAGGGGAGGCTCCTGGGTCTGCAGGAGGGGGCGGATCAGCTCGGTGATCCGTGCGGATGGCCTCACGCCGCAATCGCGCTTGAGAGTGGACAGATAGGCGCGATAACTCCTGACGGCCAGTCCGTGGTTGCCCGCCGCCAAATGGATGCGCAGCAGTGTCCGCTGCACGCTCTCGAGCAGAGGATCAAGTGCGACGGCGGCGGTCGCGGCATCGAGGGCGGCGGGCAGTTGGCCGTGGGCGAGATACCTATCGGCGAGGGTTTCCAGAGTGACGAGCCGCTGCCGGAAGAGCCGGTCCTGGTCAGCGCGCAGCCAATCTTCGTCCCAGCCGGGCAGCAGCTCAGCGGACCGCAGTTCGGCTGCCAGCCCTGGCGGGACCGCGGCCCCGCTGTCGGCAAGATTGACGCGGCCGAACAGTTGGTTGACGTCGATGGCGATCCCCGGGCCAAGCGCCAACGGATCGCTGACCGGGTGGAGCAGCCCGGGCAGTTGGTGCGCGATGTTCCACAGGCACGCCCGCAGGCTGCCCGAAGCCTGCACGTCGGTGCGATCCGGCCAGAGCAGCCCGGCGATATAGCACCGTCGTCGTCCGCCGCGTAGCGCAAGCGCGGCGATCAGGCGTTGCTGACGGAACGCAACGGTGACTGGCTGGTGATCCCGTTCAAGACACCAGCACCCCAACAACTTCAAATTCCATTGGACCGGAATGCTCGACGACATGCCCCGTCCCCACTTCCTGCTTGAAAGGGGAGAGGCGCCCCCTATCCGCTGAAACGGTTGACCGCTGTCAAGTGCTAGCATCCTCAGACTTCAGCGGGTTGTCAATGCTCCTGGCCACAGCTCGCCCCGAGACGATCGCCTCTCCGATCGGGTGCCGCGCCCGGCGCGCCGGCGGGGCGGGGCGGGCGCGGGCGGGTCCTAGCGGACGTCGCGGATGATGTTGGTGATCCGGGCGGTGGAGAGGCGGCGGCCGACGTCGTCGGTCATCACCACTTCGTGGGTGGCCAGGGTACGCCCCAGGTGGACGGCCGTGGCAGTTCCGGTGACCAGGCCCGACGACGCCGACCGGTGGTGGGTGGCGCTGATCTCGATGCCCAGGGCCTGCCGGTCCCGGCCCGCGTGCAGGCCAGCAGCGAAGGATCCCAGCGTCTCGGCGAGGACGAGGTGCGCGCCACCGTGCAGTATCCCCGCAACCTGCTCGTTTCCCTCGACCGGCATGGTAGCCACGAGGCGGTCGGGGGTCATCTCGGTGAAGACGATGCCCATCTTCGCTGCGAGGCGCCCGATGCCGTGGCCGCTGAGCCAGTCGTGCATCTTTTCGGGCACGCCGGCTGCTGTCAGCTCGGCGGCGAACGGGTTGGCGGTCGGTTCGGGTCCGGACGGCTCCGGAGTGTAATTGTGGGTCATGGGAACTAGGCTGGCACCTGTGAGTCAAACAACCAAACCTGACGTTCCCGCAGCCGCCGCGACTCTGACGGACGCCCCGCCGACGGCCCAGGCCCCGGCCGACGGTTCCCGTCAACGCCTCCTCGTGATCGACGGCCACTCGATGGCCTACCGCGCGTTCTATGCCCTGCCCGCCGAGAATTTTTCCACCGACACGGGCCAGCACACCAACGCCGTCTACGGGTTCACCGCGATGCTGATCAACCTGATCCGGGACCAGAAGCCCACCCATGTGGCGGTGGCACTGGATCTGAACACACCGACGTTCAGGACCGAGGAATACACCGAGTACAAGGCCGGGCGCGCAAAGACTCCCACGGAATTCCACGGCCAAGTGGACCTGATCATCAAGGTGATGCAGGCCATGCACATTCCCACCCTCTCCATGGAGGGGTACGAGGCGGACGACATTATCGCCACTCTGTCGGTCCGCGCCGCCGCCGCGGGCTGGGATGTCCAGGTGGTCAGTGGCGACCGCGACGCGTTCCAGCTGGTCAATGACCGGGTGACGGTGCTGTACCCCAAGCAGGGTGTCACCAACATTCCGCAGCTGGATGCGCAGGCTGTGGAGGAGAAGTACCTCGTACCGCCGGACCAGTACTCCGATCTGGCCGCGCTGGTCGGGGAGACCGCCGACAACCTGCCGGGCGTACCCGGAGTCGGCCCGAAAACGGCCGCCAAATGGATCAAGCTCTACGGCGGGCTGGACGGCATCCTCGAGAACCTCGACGCCATCAAGGGGAAGGTGGGCGACTCGCTCCGGGAGAACATCGAGTTGGTCAAACGGAACCGGCGGCTGAACCATCTGCTCCGTGACCTTGACCTGCCGGTCGAACTGGACACGATGGTGTCCAGGACCCCCGACCGCCCGGCCGTCGAGGAGCTGTTCGACTCCCTCCAGTTCAACGTCCTCCGGAAGCGCCTTTTCGACCTGTTCGGTGAGGAAGACGCCGCCGAGGCCCACGATGAGATGACCCCGCCGGAGCACGTGGTGCTCGGCGACGCCGCGGCCCTCACCGGGTGGTTCAACGCCACCAATCAAGCCATCGCTGCCGTCCAACTGGTGACCCGGGGAACCACCGGGAACGACGACGTCGCCGGGCTGGCAATCGTGACCTCGACCGGCGCCGCCTACCTGGAGCTGGAGACACTGGATGCTGAGGGTGAGCAGGTGCTCGCTGGCTGGCTGGCCGATCTCAGTGCGCCCAAGGTGGTCCACGACTTCAAGGCCGCCTACAAGCTGCTGGCCGCCCGCGGGCTGAAACTCGCAGGAGTGGTGGACGATACGGCCATCTCCGGTTACCTGATCCAGCCCGACCGCCGGGCCTACGACCTCGGCGATCTTAGCCAGTCGCACCTGAGGATGTCCATCGCGCCCCCCGCGGAGTCCACCGGGGGACAGCTCGCGCTGCAGCTGGAGGAAGAGGACATGGCGTCACCCGCCGTCGCCCGCGCCTTCGCCGCCCTGCAGCTGAGCGAATACTTCGCCGGCCAGCTGGTGGAGCGCGGAGCGAACCAGCTGCTCGGTGGTCTTGAACTGCCCCTGGCAGAGGTGCTCGCCGAGATGGAGCTGACCGGCGTGGCGGTGGCGATGGACCGCCTCGACCGGCTGTTCGACGACTTCTCGGCGACCATGAGCACCACCAGCGCCGAGGCGTTCAGGATTATCGGCAAGGAGATCAATCTGGGCTCGCCCAAGCAGCTCCAGGCGGTCCTGTTCGACGAACTGGAACTACCGAAGACCAAGAAGATCAAGACCGGCTATTCCACCGACGCCGATGCGCTGACCGACTTGATCGTGAAGACCGGCCACCCGTTCCTGGAGCAGCTCCTGGCGCACCGCGACGCGTCCAAGCTCCGACAGACGGTCGAGGGGTTGCGCAAGTCGGTGGCCGACGACGGCAGAATCCACACCACCTATGTGCAGACCATCGCCGCCACGGGACGGTTGTCCTCGACGAACCCGAATCTGCAGAACATCCCGGTGCGCTCTGACGAGGGGCGGCGGATCCGCGAGGTCTTCGTCGTCGGCGATGGGTTCGACTGCCTGATGACCGCCGACTACTCCCAGATCGAGATGCGCATCATGGCGCACCTGTCCGGCGATGAGGGTCTGATCCAGGCGTTCCGCGACGGCGAGGACCTGCACCGGTTCGTCGGCGCGCACATCTTCAACGTTGAACCCGCCGACGTCACCAGCGCGATGCGGTCCAAGGTCAAGGCCATGTCCTACGGCCTGGTCTACGGTCTGAGCTCGTTCGGGCTGTCCAAGCAGCTGGCCATCTCGGTCGATGAGGCCCGCACGCTGATGGGCGACTATTTCGACCGGTTCGGTGCCGTCCGCGACTACCTGCGCGGCGTGGTGGAACAGGCCCGGATCGACGGCTTCACGTCGACCATCGAAGGACGCCGCCGGTACCTGCCCGATCTCTCCAGCGACAACCGGCAGCTCCGGGAAATGGCTGAACGGGCCGCGTTGAACGCACCCATCCAGGGGTCAGCCGCTGACATCATCAAGAAGGCGATGCTCGGCGTCGACGCTGAACTGCATCGGCAGAGCCTCTCATCGCGGATGCTGCTCCAGGTGCACGATGAGCTGGTTCTGGAAATCGCGCCCGGTGAGCGGGACACGGTGGAACTGCTGGTGCGCGAAAAGATGGGATCCGCTGCGGACCTGACGGTGCCGCTGGACGTGTCGGTCGGCGTCGGGGCCAGCTGGCACGAGGCAGCCCATTAGCCCGTGCTGGTGCCTGGCTCCCTGCCGCACTAGGCTGGTGGATCGTGACCGAAACCCAGGACTCCGCCGCCCCGTCCCCACTGCGCATCGACACGTTCACGGTGACCGCCGACACTGATTCCTCCTCCGACGGTGCGCTGGCCCATTGGTTCGAGGCAGTCCGCTTTGGGTTCCACGAAGCGCGGACCGAGCCGGAGGATCTGGCCACCTACGCCGAGGCGTTTACATCCGACAGCCGCACCCTCTGGGGCGCCTACGACGACGCAGCCAGCGCACACGCCTGGGACGCCAGCATTCCGGTAGCCACCTACGCCACCATGGTCAACTCCCTCAACGTCGGCAACGGCCAGCTGATTGACGTGCACCAGATCACCGCCGTCACCGTGCGTCCGACCCACCGCCGTCGTGGTCTGCTGCGCACCATGATGACCACCGACCTGCAGGCCGCCGCATCCAAGGGCCTCGCCATCGCGGCGCTGACCGCTTCGGAGGCGACCATCTATGGCAGGTTCGGGTTCGGCGCAGCGACGTTCACCCGCAATGTCGAGGTGGATGTCAAGGAACGGTTTGCCCTGCGCACCCCTGCCTATGGCGTGACCGAGATGGTGGCGCCAGCCTCTGCGGCAGCCCTGTCAGAACAGATTTTCGCCCGATTCCACCATGTGACCACCGGGTCGGTGGGCCGCCAGTTCGCCTATCCGCAGCGCGCATCCGGGCGGTGGGGCGAGGAACGGCCCACCGAAGACAAGGGCGTCCGCGCCGCCGTCCATTACGACGACGACGGCCGACCCGACGGGTTCGTCTCCTACAAGTTCGCTGGCTGGGGGACCACCCCGTACACGATGAAGATTATCGACCTGGTTGCCGCCTCCGACGCCGCCTACCTTGAGCTGTGGCGCTACCTCGGCTCGATTGACCTGGTGCAGCGGATCACCTTCGACCATGCGCCGGTTAACGACCCCCTGCCCTGGGCCCTGCAGGATCGCCGGTGCTACAGGCTCATCGGCGACGAGGACGTCCTCTGGCTGCGCATCCTCGACCCGGTAGCCGCACTCGAGGCACGCGGCTACGAGGGTGCAGGGACTGTCACCCTGGAAATCGTTGACCCGCTGGGGCACGCAGCGGGCCGTTTCAGGCTGACGGCCGAAAACGGTGTGGGGACGGTCGCACGCCTCGACGACGACGCCGACACCCAGTTGCGCATGGACGTCGCGGCGCTCGGCTCGCTCTTATTGGGGGGCGTACCGGCGGTCACGCTGGCCGCCGCCGGGCAGATCGCGGAACTGGGGGCCGGCGGCCAGAGCGGGCTCGCCGTCGTCGACCGGATGTTTCAGACCCCGACGAGCCCGTACTGCATCACCCACTTCTGAGTTTCCCCACCAAACCCCACATTTGCGTTCCTGTACCCCGGCAACCCGCGCCCCTCGCCGAAGTGTGAGATCTGGCGGGCCGAAGGACCGATGAGGGCGAGCCTCACCTCACGGCTCGGTGGGACGGGGAGTGCCGCTTTGACCTGTGTTGGCGCAGACGGCTAGACTGGACGGGCGTGTAATGCGCACTGTGAAACGGGTTATTCAGCAGCATTAGGTAACGCGTTCTCTCTCCAAAAGCCCACTCCCGGGCGGGTACCACGTGGGCCAGCAGAGTTTCCTGTTGTCTTCGCGTCGCCTCCCGGATCAACTAATCATCCACAACGGAGTCCCAACTACATGACCATCACCACCACCGAGAAGCCAGGTGCACCGCAGGTCGCGATCAACGACATCGGCACCGCTGAGGACTTCCTCGCAGCGATTGACGCCACCATCAAGTACTTCAACGACGGAGACCTCGTTGAAGGAACGGTAGTCAAGGTTGACCGCGACGAAGTTCTGCTCGACATCGGTTACAAGACCGAGGGTGTTATCCCTTCCCGTGAGCTGTCCATCAAGCATGACGTTGATCCCGGAGACGTTGTCTCCGTCGGCGATCTTGTCGAAGCCTTGGTGCTCACCAAAGAGGACAAAGAAGGCCGACTGATTCTGTCCAAGAAGCGCGCTCAGTACGAGCGTGCCTGGGGCGATATCGAGAAGGTCAAGGAAGAAGACGGCGTCGTCACCGGTACGGTCATCGAAGTTGTCAAGGGTGGACTCATCCTGGACATCGGCCTCCGCGGCTTCCTGCCTGCGTCCCTGGTTGAGATGCGTCGTGTACGCGATCTTGCTCCATACATCGGTCAGAAGATCGAAGCGAAAATCATCGAGCTGGACAAGAACCGCAACAACGTGGTGCTGTCCCGCCGTGCATGGCTTGAGCAGACCCAGTCCGAGGTGCGTTCCACGTTCCTGAACAAGCTGGAAAAGGGCCAGGTTCGTCCCGGCGTCGTCTCCTCGATCGTCAACTTCGGTGCCTTCGTGGACCTGGGCGGCGTCGATGGACTCGTTCACGTCTCCGAGCTGTCCTGGAAGCACATCGACCACCCATCCGAGGTTGTCGAAGTTGGTCAGGAAGTCACCGTTGAGGTTCTTGAGGTTGACCTGGACCGCGAGCGGGTTTCACTGTCACTGAAGGCCACCCAGGAAGATCCATGGCAGACCTTCGCCCGCACCCACGCCCTCGGGCAGGTTGTTCCGGGTAAGGTTACCAAGCTGGTTCCGTTCGGCGCGTTCGTTCGCGTCGAAGACGGCATCGAAGGCCTGGTTCACATCTCCGAGCTGGCAGTCCGTCACGTTGAGCTTGCAGAGCAAGTTGTCTCGGTTGGAGACGAGCTGTTCGTCAAGGTCATCGACATCGACCTCGAGCGTCGCCGGATCTCACTCTCCCTCAAGCAGGCTAACGAGGGCGTCGATGCCGACAGCACCGAATTCGACCCAGCCCTGTACGGGATGGCTGCCGAGTACGATGAGGAAGGCAACTACAAGTACCCTGAGGGCTTCGATCCTGAGTCGAACGAATGGCTTGAGGGTTACGACTCGCAGCGCGCCACCTGGGAAGCTCAGTACGCTGAGGCCCAGTCACGTTGGGAAGCTCACAAGAAGCAGGTTGTGCAGCACGCATCTGACGATGCAGCCGCAGCCAACGAGCCGGTCGAGTCCAGCTCCACCAGCTACTCCTCGGAGCCAGCAGCTAGCGAAAGCAGCAACGGCGGCAGCAGCAGCAGTAGCAGCAACGTCGGCACGGGTACTCTCGCGTCGGACGAGGCTCTTGCCGCGCTGCGCGAAAAGCTGACCGGCAACTAGGTCACGTACTAGCCAGCCAAAAAGGCCCCCACCACGTTGGTGGGGGCCTTTTCTGTGCCCTGACGTGGTGTGGGGCACCCGGCGTGGCCTTCTTTCCCACCGATCGCGGGCCACGGCTGGGAATGTCTAGACCATCCCAGCGATCGGCCGTACCCAGCGGGATGGCGTACGTCAGACGGGGATGCGCTCAGCGACAGCGGCGCTCAGGGTGAGGGCAGCCCGGGGACGGCTTTACCCGGGGTGAGCCTGGCCTCGAGGTAGGACGGTTCCCGGAGAGCGCGGGTCCAGGCATAGGTTTCGGAACCCGGGAGCGGGCGGCGGACCGGGTCGAAGCGCAGACCCGGCGGGTCGTCGGTCTGGGCCGCTTCGGCCGGGTCACGCTGTTCCAGCTCCACGAATCTCAACACCAGCGTGCCAAACCGGGTCCACTCGCCTAGTGGACGGCTGAAGCACAGGGCCAGCTCTAGTGGCCGCTTCGCCAGGCCCACCCTGAGCCGGGCAGGTGCCGCTGGTAGCTGACCGCTCGGGTCAAGAGGGAAAGCCGCCAGGAGGACGGCTGACTTTACTCCCTTGTACGGCATCATGGACGTGAATTTTGCTGCCATCACATTCCGTTGGGGGAGCAGCACGAATCGGCCGGGCACCGACGTACCGGTTGAGGCCAGCAACACATCAAAGTGGTCAGCACCGTCAGGAACACGAACGGCCAGCCCCAGGATGTCTGGACTCCACCGCGGGAGGCCGACCGAGCGGGAGAGTCGCGCGCGGACACCGACCTGGCCTGTGCCGTCGATCCAGGAGATGCCGCTCGGCACAGGCGGCCCGGTTCGGGTCAGAGTCCCGGTGAGCCAGATCCCGTCAGGATGGATGGGGCGTCGCGGTCTGACGGTTTTGACTGCAGCGAACAGGCCGGCGAATCCTTTACCGAGTGCAGTGGTGGCGCGCATGGGTTAGCTCTTTACTGTGCGGGGTGAGGTGGAGGTGCGGTGGGAGGTGGAGTGCTGGATCGCGTAGAGCGCCAGACCGATGACGACCAGGACTCCCGCCCGCAGCCAGATGTCAGCGCTCTGTTGCGTCATGAGGAGGATGGAGGAAGCGATGGCTAGATAAGGGAACATCGCCGGGATCCTAAAGTGCTGGTGCTTAACGCGGTCCTTGCGGAGCACCAGGACGGCGATATTGGTGCTGAGGAAGACGAACAGCAGGAGCACAACGACGGTTTCGGCCAGCGCAGCTAAATCTCCGGTGCTGCTGAGGATCATTGCGGCGGCGGTAGTGGCGACAATTGCGACCCACGGCGTCCGCCGGTTGGGTAGCACCCGTCCCAGAGCCGACGGCAGCAGGCCCTGTTGAGCCATCCCATAGGTCAGGCGGCTGGCCATGATCATGGTGAGCAGCGAGCCGTTGGCGACGGCGATGAGTGCCACGAAGCCGAAAATCCACTCGGGAATGCCGAAGCCGGTGGCATTCACGACGTCGAGCAGGGGCGACGTGGAGCCTGCCAGGTCAGTTGCCGGTACAGCCGCCGACGCCGCGAGCCCTATCAGGACGTACACCACCCCCGCTGTGAGCAGCGCGCCGAAGAGTGCGCGGGGGAACACGCGGCTGACATCCTTGACCTCTTCGGCGACATTCGCTGACACCTCGAACCCGACGAATGAGTAGTAGGCGATCAGCGTCGCGGCGAGTACCGCCGAGGCAGGACCAACGCCGTCGGGAAATTGGGTGACCCTGCTGAGGTCTCCGTTGCCCTGCGCAAGAAACAGTCCGACGACGACAATCACGAGCACCAGGCCTGAGACTTCGACAATCGTCATGACCACGTTCGTGCGCACTGACTCGCGGATGCCGCGGGCGTTCAGGGCGGCGACCACCAGGAGGAAGACGAGCGACGCCGGGACGTCAATGAAGGCGGACAGGTAGGCCCCGGAGAAGGCCTGGGCCAGACCGGCTGCGCTGGTGACGCCGGCCGCGAGCATGCAGAAGCCCACCAGGAACGAGATCAGTGGCTTGTTGTAGGCGCGTTCGGCGAAGACCGCAGCGCCGCCTGCCTTCGGATACTTGGTGACCAGCTCTGCGTAGGATCCTGCCGTCAGTAGCGCCAGTCCCAGGGCGACGAGCAACGGTACCCAGATGGCGCCGCCCGCTGCACCGGCCACCACTCCAACCAGCACGTAGATGCCGGCGCCCAACACATCACCAAGGATGAACAGGAAAAGTAACGGGCCGGTAATGCCCTGTTTTAGCCGGGGCGGTGCTGACTGCAGTTCGGTGGACATTCCCGCAGTATATTCCAGAAAGTAAGGTGACTGATCATCGGTGACCGTGATGTGAATCTTTAGTTACGCGGCTCAACGTCCGGTCGACACCGTGACAGTGAATTTCGGGTTCCGGGCGGTTTGCCGGGTGGGCCCAACCAGGGTGGTCAGCGGTGTCCTGTACTGCAGGTGGCTGTTCCAGACGGTCCAGAGCTCACCGCCGGACCTGAGGACCCGCCCGGCGTCGGCGAACAGTTTCAGGGCGATGCCCGAGTGGACAGTGCCCTCCAGGTGGAAGGGCGGGTTGAGGATGATCAGCTCGGCCGACGAGTCAGGCATCGACGACAGGGCGTCGTCGCGCATCACCGAGATGCGGTCGCCGACGCCATTGGCATCTGCTGTGGCCCGCGAGGATGCCACAGCTGATGCCGACTGGTCGGTCGCGAGTACCTCCAATGCGGGACGGGAAAGCGCGAGGAAGGCGGCAATGGTTCCGTTGCCTGACCCCAGGTCGATTGCCTGCCGTGCCTCCCGGGCCGCGGAGAGCGCTGGCAGCAGATATCGGGTCCCGGCGTCGAGCTTGGCTCCGCCAAACGTGCTGCCGAAGGCTTTCAGGATGAGTGGAGCAGGGAGCCCGACGTCGTGCGTTTCGTCGACCGGGAAGCCGCTGGTCGTTGTAGGTTGGGGTGCGGCTGCCGTCAAGATGCGTGACTTCTGCCGGGCCAAACCGGCCGTAACGCTGCCGAAGTGCCGGGCTAGGACGCCGTTCATCGCCGTGGTCATGTGCTTGACCCGGCCGCCGGCGAACACAGTGACGTCCGGGCTGGCGTGGCGGGCGATCGTCCACGCCAGCTCATCCAGCGCGGCCAGCGACCGGGGCAGCTGCAGCAGGACGATGCGCGCACCGGCCAGCAGGTCCCCGCCCAGCTGGTAGTGGGTGAAACTGTGGGTTAAACCGGCGGATCCGGCGTTGCTGGCGAGGGCCAGCTCGCCGGAGAGGGGGTCCTGGTGGGTGCGGATCGCTCGCGCACCGTGCAGCGCACCAGCTCCGAGGGTGAGTGCCCCGTAGTGGTCGCCGACGACGACGACGCCCTCCGGGTCCGCGCTGATCGCACCGGCCGCGGTGTCCAGCAGGAGGCGATCGGTGGCGTCGAACGCGAAGAGGTTCGCGGCCTCGACGTCGGGAGCCCGCCGAAGGTTGTCGAAGGAAAAGTCGTTCACAAATCTACCCATTTCAGGTCGTCTAGTTGAGCGCCGGATTTCCCGGCGGTAAGTGATGCAAGCCGGGCGGCGAAGTCCTCGACCGATGCCGTCCCGGCGTCGATCGCCACCCGGATCAGGGCCCGGTCGGGGAGATAGTCGGTTCCGAGGACTTCGATGCCGGTGTTTCTGAGGTCATTCTCGACGCGGCCGGCTTCGGCATGGCCCACCGGGACGGTCAACCGCTGCATCAGGCGGCACTGCACGGTCGGCGCCGAGTCCAGCATCCGGGACACGGCATCCGAGTAGGCGCGCACCAGCCCTCCAGCACCGAGGAGTACCCCGCCGAAGTAGCGGACCACCACCACTGCCACGTCGCTCAGGTCGGTCTCCCCATCGACCGTCTCGCGTTTAAGGATGGCGTCGAGCATCGGAGCACCGGCGGTGCCGGTGGGTTCGCCGTCGTCGTTGGCCCGCTGGATCAGCCGGTCCGGACCGAGTACCACCGCGCTGCAGTGGTGTCGGGCGCCGTGAAACTCACGGCGGAGGTCGGAGAGGAGGGTGCGTGCTTCCTCTTCGCTGGTGATCCGCCGGGCGACGGCGATGAAACGGGACCGGCGAACCTCGGTGTCATAACGATGCTCGCCCCTGACGGTCGTGTACCCGGTTACGGTTACTCCACTGTCGCTCACCGGCTCAAGTCTAATGGGCGGGGGCTCCCGCGGGCCGAAGGTCAGCGGGTTAGGCTGGGGGCATGCTCAGAATTGGCCTGACCGGCGGGATTGCCGCCGGGAAATCGCTCGTCGCCGCCCGGTTGAGTGAGCTCGGGGCGGTCCTGGTCGACGCCGATGTGCTGGCCCGCGAGGCGGTCGGGCCGGGGTCCGCTGGGCTAGCGGCCGTGGTGGCCGAGTTCGGCGATGCGGTGGTCCTTCCGGACGGCAGCCTGGACCGCCCCGTATTGGCTGCGGCGATCTTCGGGAACCCGTCCCGGCGGATGACCCTGAATTCGATTGTCCATCCCTTGGTCCGGGACCGCGCCCGTCAGCTGACTGCTGACGCGCCGCGGGCCGCCGTCGTCGTGCAGGATATCCCGCTGCTGGTGGAGACCGGCCAGCAGGACCAGTTCCATCTGGTGGTGGTGGTTGATGCGCCGGATGCCGTGCGGATTGGGCGGCTGACCTCCCTCCGGGGTATGAGTGACGACGACGCCCGGTCCCGGATCGCCGCGCAGGCGACGCGGGCGGAGCGGGCGGCTGCCGCCGACGTCGTCCTCGTCAACACGGGTACGCCCGAGGAGTTGGTCGCTGCGGTGGACCGGCTGTGGAATGAGCGGCTGGTTCCCTATAACGACAACCTGCTACGCGGCGTCCGGGCCGAGCGGGCCGGTGGGCCGCGGCTCCTGCCGCCTCAGGCCGGCTGGCAGGTGCAGGCCGAGCGGATCATCGGCAAACTGCTGCGGGCCGATCGGCGGGTGCTGGCGGTGGATCATATCGGGTCGACAGCGGTGTCGGGGCTGCCCGCGAAGGACGTCATCGACCTGCAGGTGACCGTCGCGGATATTGACGACGCCGATGTCATCGCGGGCCCGCTGCTCGCCGCCGGCTTCCCCTTGGTCGAAGGCATCGAGAGGGATGAGCCGAAGCCGGACGTCCCTGATCGGGCCCAGTGGGTGAAGCGGCTGCATGCCAACGCCGATCCGGGACGGGCTGTGAACCTTCATGTGAGAGTCGATGGTTCGCCGGGGTGGCGGTACGCGCTGTCTTTCAGGGATTGGCTTCGGGCCGACCCCGCCGCCGCGGCGCTGTATCTGGCCGAGAAGGAGCGCTGCGCGACGCTGCATGCCGCAGATCAGACGTCCTCCGGGTACGCCGCCTGCAAGGAGGACTGGTTCACGGCCGTGGCGGACCCACTGCTGCAACGGTGGGTTGCCGACACCGGGTGGGAGCCGCGGCCCGCTTCTGCCGTCGGCTAAGTCGTTCCATTCAGGACGCTAATTGTCCGGGGGAGGGTCTAACGTACTTGTATGAGCCTTGCGCAGCAGATTAACCGGGTCGTGGCACCCTTCGAAGTGATCAGCGAGTTCAACCCTGCCGGGGACCAGCCGGCGGCCATCGCGGAACTCAGTGAGCGCATCAAGGGTGGCGAGAAGGACGTGGTGCTCCTCGGCGCCACCGGTACCGGCAAGAGTGCGACGACGGCGTGGCTGATCGAACAGGTGCAACGGCCCACCCTCGTGATGGTGCAGAACAAGACCCTCGCCGCTCAGCTCGCTAACGAGTTCCGGGAGCTGATGCCCAACAACGCCGTCGAGTACTTCGTCTCCTACTACGACTACTATCAGCCGGAGGCCTACGTACCGCAGACCGATACCTTCATCGAGAAGGACTCCTCGGTCAACGAGGAGGTCGAACGGCTCCGGCACTCGGCGACCAATGCGTTGCTCACCCGACGTGACGTCATTGTGGTCGCCACCGTGTCCTGCATCTACGGTCTGGGCACCCCCGAAGAGTACGTTGCGGGGATGGTCACATTGGAGACCGGCCAGCAGATGAACCGGGATGACCTGCTCCGGAAGTTCGTGTCCATGCAGTACACGCGCAACGACATCGACTTCCATCGCGGCACCTTCAGGGTGCGCGGCGACACGGTGGAAATCATCCCGATGTATGAGGAACTGGCGCTCCGGATCGAGTTCTTCGGCGACGAGGTCGAGAAGATCTACACACTCCATCCTCTCACCGGTGAGATTGTGCGTGAAGAAACCGAGATGTACGTGTTCCCAGCGTCGCACTATGTCGCCGGCCCGGAACGCATGGATCGGGCGGTGAAGCAGATCGAGGACGAACTGCAGATGCGGTTGGCGGAGCTGGAGTCGCAGAACAAGCTCGTCGAAGCCCAGCGCCTGCGGATGCGCACCACCTATGACCTGGAAATGATGCAGCAGATGGGGTTCTGCAACGGCATCGAGAACTATTCGCGGCACATTGACGGCCGAGGGGCCGGCTCCGCGTCGCACTGCCTGCTCGACTACTTCCCCGACGATTTCCTGCTGGTGGTCGACGAGTCACACGTGACCATTCCGCAGATCGGCGCCATGTATGAAGGCGACATGTCACGGAAACGTACCCTGGTGGACCACGGCTTCCGGCTGCCGTCCGCCATGGACAACCGACCGCTCAAATGGGACGAGTTCCTGCAGCGGATTGGGCAGACCGTGTACCTGTCGGCCACACCGGGCAAGTATGAGCTGGGCAAGTCGGACGGTTTCGTCCAGCAGATCATCCGCCCCACCGGCCTGATTGACCCCGAGGTCGTCATCAAACCGAGCAAGGGCCAGATTGATGACCTGCTGGGGGAGATCCGCACCCGGGTGGAGCGTAACGAACGCGTCCTGGTCACCACGCTGACCAAGAGGATGGCCGAGGACCTGACCGGGTACCTCCTCGAACATGGGGTCAAGGTCGAGTACCTGCACTCCGACGTCGATACCCTGCGCCGGGTGGAGCTGCTCCGCGAATTGCGGCTCGGTACTTTCGACGTCCTGGTCGGCATCAACCTGCTCCGCGAGGGCCTCGACCTGCCGGAGGTTTCCCTGGTCAGCATTCTCGACGCCGACAAGGAGGGTTTCCTGCGGAGCGCCACCTCGCTGATCCAGACCATCGGCCGCGCCGCCCGGAACGTTTCCGGTGAGGTCCACATGTACGCGGACCGGATCACCGATTCGATGGCGAAGGCCATCGACGAAACCAACCGGCGTCGTGAAATTCAGGTGGCCTACAACCTCAAACACGGTGTTGACCCCCAGCCGCTACGCAAACGGATCGCCGACATCACCGATTCGATCGCCCAGGAGGACGCTGACACCCGGGCGCTGCTTGAGGAGTCGGGCAAGAAGCGCAAGGGCAAGGGGAGTGCAATGATCCGCCACGATGGTCTCGCGGCGGTACCTGCTGAAGACCTGACCGATCTGATCACCCAGTTGACCGACCAGATGCACTCCGCCGCCGGCGACCTGCACTTCGAACTCGCTGCACGGCTGCGCGACGAGGTGGGGGACCTGAAGAAGGAGCTCCGGCAGATGCAGACCGCCGGGCACGCCTAGGTCGACGTCACTCATTGTGGACCGTTACGTCCCCATCGGGTTTGGCCACGCCGGGCGCGGATCATTTCCCGATCGGGCGGATCCGCCGGTAGGATAGGGCAAACGTAGGGGAGTATCCCGAAGCGCTACGTACGTCAACACGCAGAACACAGCTGTTCTGCCGGGCGTAGCGACCGGTTGGCCAGTGGTCCCGGTGGAGAGACTTGCGGAATCCGCTGCACCCTCCGAAAGGTTCCTCATGCCTGAACCCACCCTCGAATTGCCACTGGCATTCGAAGTCGGCACATTCATTGTGCTCGGCCTGATCCTGCTCTTCGACCTGCTCCTGGTGGTCAAACGCCCGCATGAGCCCTCGATGAAGGAAGCCGGGTTGTGGGTTTCCTTCTACGTCTCCCTCGCGCTGATCTTCGCCGTCCTCATGTTCATCTTCACCGGACCCGACTACGGCGGACAGTTCGTGGCCGGCTGGGTCACTGAGTACAGTCTGAGCATTGACAACCTCTTCGTGTTCATCATCATCATGGCCCGGTTCTCCGTGCCGCGGAAGTACCAGCAGGAAGTCCTGATGGTGGGCATCATCATCGCGCTCATCCTGCGCGGAATCTTCATCCTGCTGGGCGCGGCACTGATCAGCAACTTCAGCTGGATCTTCTACATCTTCGGAGTCTTCCTGCTTTACACGGCCTACCAGCAGGCCAAGGACAGCGGCGAAGACGAGGAACACGGTAGCGAAAACAAGCTCATCGGCAGGCTTCGCACGGTCCTCCCCATGACCGACAAGTACGACGGCGGCAAGATCCGCACCATGGTCGACGGCAAAAAGGTTTTCACCCCGATGCTGATCGTGTTCGTCACGATCGGCCTTACCGACCTGCTCTTTGCCGTCGACTCGATCCCCGCAATCTTCGGCCTGACCGAGAGCGCGTTCATCGTCTTCACCGCCAACATTTTTGCCTTGATGGGCCTGCGCCAGCTGTACTTCCTGCTCGGTGGACTGATGACCCGACTGATCTACCTGAAGCATGCTTTGTCGGTCATCCTGGCGTTCATCGGCATCAAGCTGATCCTTCACGCGATGCATGAGAACGAGCTGCCGTTCATCAACAGTGGACAGCACATCGAGTGGGCGCCCGTGATCCCCACCTTCGTTTCGCTCGGCGTCATTGTCGCCACCATCGTCATTGCTGTCATCGCCAGCCTGCTCAGCCCGAAGGCCAAGCAGGCAGCCGTCGATGCGCAACTGGAGGAGGACTCCCGGAAGGCGCGCGCGGCCGACGTCGAGAGCTAGCCCTTCCTGCTCGTCCGCGCGCCACACCCGGCCCGCCAGTACCGGATTCTCCGGTTACTGGCGGGCCGGGTGTGGGTCTGAGGCCAAACGAGCCAGGCTAACCGGGCCAGCCAGTCAGGCCAAGCAGCCGGTTGAAGATGGCCTCGCCGTCGTCGGAGATCCCGTCGTGGTGGAAATCGGCTGTCTCCCACGCCTGCAAGCCCTTGACAGCGCGGGCTGTCTCCATTGACAGGTCGTGGTCCACGTAGATGTCGTCTTGGTAGACGGCGGCTGCGGCCGGGACATTATTGCGGGCGAGTTGGGCGGTGTCGTAGAGCCTGCCCCAGTCGGCCTTCGTGGCCAGGAGGTCCGCGACGTCACGCAGCGGAACCAGCGCCGGATCCTGGTCGAAATACCACGGGTACACCATTTCGCCGGTCAGCAGCGGCTCGTCAGCGGTCCGGTGGAACTGCGGGTAGTCGGCTAGGACCCGGTCGGCCGACCAAGCGGATGCCCCCGCCTGGCAGTAGATGGACTCGTGCAACAGGGCGTAGAGCGGGTTCGATGACCGGCTGACCTGAGCCCAGACGGCGTCGAGAAACACGCCGGAAAGCCTTGGGCCGTCGACGGTGCTGACAAACGCGTCCGCCAGGAGGAAGTGCAGCGCGTCGATGCGGGTGTTGCCGCCGAGGAACGAGCCGATCATCTGCAGACGCTCCACGGTGAGGCGTTCACCGGTGGGGAGCCGCTCGTGAACGGTTTCGAGGTGCCGGGCAATCCGGGTCAGCAGGGCCCGGTCGTCGGGATACTTGGTGAAGTACTCCCGGTTCCTTGCCTCCACCAGGCGGTAGGTGGCGGTGTACACGCGGTCGGGGGAGCCACCGAGCGGGGCCAGACCGCCGGTGATCAGCGCGCGCTCTATCCCTTCCGGTGCGAAAGAAAGGTAGGTCAGTGCGCAGAATCCGCCGAAGCTTTGCCCGAACACCGTCCACGGGGCTCCCACAAGTTGGCGGCGGATCAGTTCGGCGTCGGCCACAATCGAATCGGCGCGGAAATGGGTGAGATAGTCGGCCTGCGCGTCGGCGCCGCCGCGCAGGGGGAGAGTACTGGCATCCGCCGGAGTGGAGAGCCCGGTGCCGCGCTGATCGAGCATCAGGATCCTGAAGTGCCTGGCCGCAGCCTTCATCCAGCCGCCGAGTTGAGTCACCCGGCTGCCGCGACCGCCGGGGCCGCCCTGCAGGAACAGGAGCCACGGCAGCGCGGCGGTGGCGTCGTCGTCGTGATCCAGGGAACTGTACTCGCGGGCGAAAACGGTGATGGTCTCGCCGTCGTGCTCGGCGTGGCTAAGCGGCACCGTGAAATGGTGGCCGGTGGTGCGCGCCCCATGCATCAGGTGCGTTGACTCGCGGCGGTGGGGGATGACGCCGGCGGTTGGCTGACCGGTCACGCCGCTGGTCCCGCGGCGACCGTCGCGAGGGCGGGGCCGCTGAGACGGTAGGTGGTCCACTCGTCCTGCGGCAGCGCCCCGAGACCGTCGTAGAAGCTGATCGAGGGGGCGTTCCAGTTCAGGACCGACCATTCGACCCGAGCGTAGCCGCGCTCCGTGGCGATGCGCGCGAGGTTCTGGAGGAGCGCCTTGCCGTGGCCTTCGCCCCGGGCTTCGGGCCTGACGTACAGGTCCTCCAGATAGATTCCGTTGACACCCTCCCACGTCGAATAATTGAGGAACCAGAGGGCGAAGCCCTGAATGCTGTCGTCGGACTCGGCGACGTGGGCGAAAACGCTCGGCGAGTCGCCGAAGAGAGCCTGGCGGAGTTGTTCCGGAGTGTTCCTGACGGCGTCAGGTTCCTTCTCGTAAGTGGCGAGGTCGTGGATGAGCTGGAGGATGGTGGCTACATCGTCCGGGCGTGCGTCGCGGATAGTCATGGAACCAACCCTATCTACTCCACCCCCGCCGAGGCGTGAGGTCTGGCGGGTCGACGGCGTTTGGGCCCACCCGATCTGACGGTTCGGCGGGAGTGGAAGGTGAGGTGGGGCCCAACCGGCGGCTAAGGCGCCCCGACCCCTGTCACGGTGACCACTGCTGTGCCGGCCTCATCGGAGGCGGCTAGATCGATGACCGCGTTGATGCCCCAGTCGTGGTTGCCGAACGGATCCTTGAAGATCTGCCGGACCTTCCAGCTGCCGGGCACCTTCTCGATGATCAGCAGCGCCGGCCCACGGGCCTCGGGGCCGTCGTCAATGTCCTCGTAGTCGCCGAAGTAGCCGTCGAGGGCTTCAGCCCAACGGTCAGCATCCCAACCGGACACGCCGTCCAGAGCGCCGAGCGCCACGTCATCCTCGTCAGCGAAGAGCTTGACCCGCTGGAACATCTCGTTGCGGACCATCACGCGGAACGCCCGCTCGTTGGAGGTCACCGAGTCGGGCTCCGGCGGCAGCTCGAGGGTGGCCCCGCTCTCAGCACGGCCACCGGCGGCCAGCAGCTCCCATTCCTCGAGGAGGCTCGAGTCGACCTGGCGGATCAGTTCGCCGAGCCATTCGATGATGTCGGTGAGGTCCTCGCGCAGCGCCTCGGTGGGGACCGTCTGGCGCAGCGCCTTGTAGCAGTCGGCTAGATAGCGGAGAAGGATGCCCTCGGACCGGGTGAGGGAGTAGTAGGCAACATACTCGCCGAAGTTCATGGCCCGCTCGTACATGTCCCGGACCACCGACTTGGGGGTCAGCTCGAAGTCGCCCAGCCAGGGCGCACCGCTGCGGTAGACGTCGAACGCCTGGAACAGCAGTTCCGCCATCGGCTGCGGGTAGGTGACTTCTTCGAGGAGGGCCATCCGCTGGTCGTAGTCGACGCCGTCGGCCTTCATGACTCCGATCGCCTCGCCGCGCGCCTTCTTCTCCTGGGCGTTGAGGACCTGGCGGGGCTTCTCGAGGGTCGCTTCGATCACCGAGACGACGTCGAGCGCGTAGGTGGGGCTCTCCGGGTCGAGCAATTCGAGGCTGGCCAGCGCGAACGGGGAGAGCGGCTGGTTGAGGGCGAAGTTGGCTTGCAGGTGGACCTTCAGCCGGATGCTCCGGCCGTCGGCGTCCGGCTCGGGAAGCTGTTCAACAATCCCCGCGGTGACCAGCGACCGGTAGATGCCGATGGCCTTGCGGGTCAGCTGCAGCTGGGAGGCCCTGGTCTCGTGGTTTTCGTTCAGCAGCCGCTGCGCCGCGGAAAACGGGTTGCCCGGCCGTTCCAGCAGATTGAGCAGCATCGAGTGGCTGACGGCGAAACTCGAGGTCAGCGGCTCAGGTGTCCCGGCGGCCAGTCGCTCGTACGTGGGCTTACCCCACGACACGAACCCGGTGGGCGGCTTTTTCCTGACCACCTGGCGGAGCTTCTTCTGATCGTCGCCGAACTTCCCCACAGCCTTCGCCAAGGCCCGGGTGTTCTCGACCACATGGTCGGGCGCCTGTACGACGACGGTTCCCGCCGTGTCATACCCCGCCCGGCCGGCCCGGCCAGCGATCTGGTGAAACTCGCGGGCGTTGAGCAGCCGGGTGCGGACGCCGTCGTACTTGCTCAGGGCGGTGAGCAGTACCGTGCGGATGGGAACATTGATGCCGACGCCGAGTGTATCGGTGCCGCAGATGACCTTGAGTAGTCCCGCCTGGGCGAGCTGTTCAACCAGCCGGCGGTACTTGGGGAGCATCCCCGCGTGGTGAACGCCGATCCCGTGACGCACCAGCCGGTTCAGCGTCTTACCGAACCCCGAGGAGAATCGGAAGGTTGCGATGAGGTCAGCGATCCTGTCCTTCTCCTCACGGGAGCAGACGTTCACGCTCATCAGGTTCTGCGCGCGCTCGATCGCTTCGGCCTGACTGAAGTGCACCACGTAGACGGGTGCCTGCCGGGTGCTAAGTAGTTCCTCAAGCGATTCCTGGACCGTGGTTTCCACATAGTAGAAATGCAACGGGATGGGCCGTTCGGCGCTGCTGATGGTGGTGCTGTGCCGGCCGGTGCGCTCGGTCAGCTCGTCCTCGAAGCGGGCCATGTCGCCGAGGGTTGCCGACATCAGGAGGAACTGGGCCTGGGGGAGTTCGAGCAGGGGTACCTGCCAGGCCCAGCCGCGCTGCGGGTCGGAGTAGAAGTGGAACTCGTCCATGATGACGGTGCCGACGTCGGCCTGTTCGCCCTCACGGAGGGCGATGTTCGCCAGGATTTCGGCAGTACAACAGATGATGGGGGCATCCTGGTTGACGCTCGAGTCGCCGGTGATCATGCCGACGTTCTCGGCGCCGAAGGTCTCGCAGAGGCCGAAGAACTTTTCGGAGACGAGGGCCTTGATGGGTGCCGTGTAGTAGCTGCGCTTGCCGCGGGCGATCGCGTCGAAGTGGGCTGCCACGGCTACCAGCGACTTTCCCGATCCGGTGGGCGTCGCGAGGATCACGTTGTTGCCCGAGACCAGTTCCAGTACCGCTTCGTCCTGCGCCGGATACAGGTTCATCCCCTCGCTCGTCGTCCACTCGAGGAACGCACTGTAAACGTCGTCGGGCTGGGCGGTGCCTGCGGGGAGGTGTTCCTGAATTCTCATAGGGCTCCAGCCTATCCGTAGCAGCCCCGGCGCCCGATACGCTGGGGTGAAGCGATGGGATCCCACACAGTATTCTCTTCACTCTGAACACCGGGGCAGGCCGTTCCTCGATCTGGTGGTCAGGATCAGCCACCCGGCGCCACACGTCATCGTCGATCTCGGCTGCGGACCGGGGGATCAGACCCGGCTGCTGGCTGACCGCTGGCCAGAGGCCGAGGTGCTCGGCCTTGATTCCTCACCGGACATGGTGGAACGGGCGAGGGACTCGCCGGACCTGCCGCCGAACCTCCGGTTCGAGGTGGGCGACGTCCGTGACTGGCTGCCGGGGTCCGACGTCGACGTCGTCACCACCAACGCCGTCCTCCATTGGGTGCCGGGTCAGGCTGAGCTGGTCGAGTCGTGGGCGCGAGCGCTCCGGCCGGGTGCGTGGCTTGCGCTGCAGGTGCCGGGAAACTTCGGCTCGCCGGCGCATACGCTGATGCGGGAACTCGCCGGATCGGGGGCGTGGCGGGACAAGCTCCGGAGTGTCCTGCGACACACCGACGTCGTCTCCGAACCGACCGACTACCTTCGATCGCTCAGCGGCGTGGGCATGAACGCCGACGTGTGGGAAACCACCTACCAACACGTGCTCACCGGGCCGGATCCGGTGCTGCAATGGCTTATGGGCACCGGTCTGCGCCCGGTACTGCACGCCCTTGGCGACGACGACGGCGCCGCCTTCGTCGAGCAGTACGCGGCCCTTCTCCGCGGAGCTTACCAGGACGAGCCGTGGGGGACGGTCTTCGGCTTCCGGCGGATCTTCGCCGTCGGCGTCAAGAATCGCGCGGAGTGAGCGCAAGAACCCTTCTCTCGCCCAGGGTTGTGCACAGCCGGTCAGAAGCGGGCCCCATATCTTGACGGCAGGATTGGCGCAGCTATGGCGGGTCGCAGGAATCATTTGTGCAGTTGTGGCGGGTGACAGTGCCTCTAACCGGTCACACGTGCACATAAGTTTCCAGAGCGTACATCCCTACGACGGTGTGCCCGCCGGGATGACGTCCGCGCGGCAGGGTTACCAGCCGCGGGCGCGCCACTCGTCGAGATGCGGGCGCTCGGCACCGATCGTGGTTCCCTTGCCGTGGCCGGGATGCACCAGGGTGTCGTCCGGCAGGTAGTCGAAGATCCGTTCCGAAAGGTCGTTCAGCAGCGACTCGAACCGGGCCGCGTCGCCCTGCGTGTTGCCCACGCCGCCGGGGAACAGCGAGTCCCCGGTGAACAGGTGAGCCGGGCCATGCGGATCCCGGTAGAGCAACGCCACGCTGCCGGGCGTGTGCCCGCGCAGCTTGATGGCTTCAAGGTCGAAACCCTCAAAAGTGCTGATGTCCCCGTGATTGAGCGGCACATCGGTGGGCACCACAATGTCTTGAACATCTTCGGCGCCGGCGGCGGTGCGCGCCTTGGTTTGCCCGACGACGTCGGCCAGCGCCCGCACATGGTCCCAGTGCGAGTGGGTGGTGACAATCAGTGCCAGCGTCGGCTCGGCAGGGGTGTCGGCCGCGCCCTCCCTAAGTAGCTGCATGATGGCGTCTGCGTCGTCGGCGGCGTCAATCAGCACCTGGGTGCCTGTGGCCTTCGACGTGAGCAGGTAGACGTTGTTGTCCATCTCGCTGACGGATAGTGAACGGATGGTCAGGTCGGGGAGGTCAGCTATCAGCATGGTGGAAGCCTACTGCTTGGACCGATGGTCCAGCGACACGCAAGTCCCTCCGCATCGTGTGTCACGATACGCTGCGATGCAAGACGCGGTGTTGATCGATCACCGAACAGCGCCGCGAAGCCGAAACCCCGCGGTCGCAGTCTTTCCTGACCGTGCCGTCTCCGCAGCAGCCTCCGCGGAGACCCAAGTACGACGCCGGACGAGTGCTCTGGTCCCGGCTCGACGAACTCCCTGAGGACCGCTACGTCTACGCAGCATTTGATGCGTTCGTTGAAGCCGCGGCCGTTCCCGCTGAAAGGGCCCGGGCCTGGGTGGTCGTGCGATCGATGTCCTGCTTACTGTGGGTGGGTGCAGCGGGGCCTGACACTGGATCGGCCCAGGTGTCATCGAATACTGAGCCTGTTCACATAAGGTGTGCCGCTGAGGGATCGGTTTGGGATGCAGGTGGCGCGCGGCATCGATGATGGCCCGTTATCAATGGGCAGTGGCGGACTTCCATCCGGCCGACCAAACGTGCATTGGGGATACTCCATGAAGGAGCAGAGGCGCGTACTCGATCGCTGATCGACGTCGAACTACTCATCGAAGAGGTCAGCGAAAGGTCGAGGTCCGCGAGGGCGAGCACTGGCTCGAAGAAATGATCCGTCAGCCTGCGTCAGATTCCCAAGCCCTCGCAGCATTTGGGCCCAGAGACGGACGAGTGTCCCAGTACGCCATTGGCTATCGGGACCTTGTTCAGGTGCTCCTCGCCCGGTACTCGGTGGCGAACTTGCTCGGTGTGGATCCGGTGACGCGGGAGAAATCGCGGGTGAAATGGGCTTGATCGGCGTAGCCCAGCATCGCGGCGGTCCCTGCCAGGGTTCCCGCCGTGGTGCGCAATTGCTCCGCGGCTTCTTGGAGACGGCGTCGCTGGATGAGCCACTTTGGGGTTAACCCGAGCCGGCGGTGAATCAGGCGTTGCAGGGTACGTTCGGAAAGCTCTGTCTCGACGCAGAGCTGGGCGACTGTCAGGAGGTCGGAGCGTTCCTCTACGAGAGCCACGACGCGGTCGACGAGTTCACCTTCCGGGTCGACCGGGAGTAGTGGGAGGAGGGCCTCGCTGAACGCGGTCATCACTGCCCGGTGCGCTCCCGGGGAATGCGGGTCATTGAACATTGCTGCGCGGACACGGTCGGTCAGCTCCTTTCCGGACCGGCCGAGGACGTCGGACACGTCGACGTGCCGGTCGGTGAATCGGGCCATCGAGCCCCGGCCGATGAGTGAGCCGGCGGCCGGAGTGCACATGACACCTCCGGCCCACCCGTTCCCGGTCAGTACTGTCTGCGACAGGCCGGTCGTGACGCCGTAGAAGCGGGCGTAGTCCGAAGCGATTACGAGCAACGACACCGGGTACTGCAGAACCCGCTGCACTGACTGCTCACCCGCAGGGACGGACCAGACCGGTATCCAAAACCGCTGCACGAGGCTCGCCAGCTCGGACGGAGCCGGATACCGGTACATCACGTGCGAAGCGTCGTCGGGCGCCTTCAGGTGAGCTCGCTCGATCTCGTCCAGAGTACGCGGTGCTGTGTCGGGTTCCATCAATACTTAGGATGCCTCATCTGGCACCGTTGAGCATATGAATTCCACAGCCATCGCCTACGAGGCCGCCCTCCGCCCCCTCTCCCTCATTCTCGACTCGGTTCCGGCCGAGGCATGGACCGACCCTTCGCCATGCACTGGATGGACCGCACGGCATGTTGTTGCGCACATGATTGACACGCAGCGGAACCTGCTCTCCGAACATGGCCACGACCTCGGGCCGACCCCCGACCTGACCGACCCTGCTGCCGGGTTCCGAGATCACACCGAACGAGTATCGATCGTGATCAGCTGCGATGACGTCACCGACGTCGCGTATGACGGCTTCTTCGGCCCCACCACCGTGGGCGCGACCCTGGAGCAGTTCTATGTCTGGGATATGCTCGTCCACCGCTGGGACATCGCCCGAGCCACGGGTGGGAACGAGGTCATCTTTCCCGAAGAGATGGACCGCATCGAAGCTGGCGCTGACAGCTTCGGCAGCGCGTTGCACATGGACGGAATCTGCGGACCCGCCGTACCTGTCCCCGCGGATGCTGACCGGCAGACCCGGCTTTTAGGTCGGCTCGGGCGCATCACCTCGTGATCTAACGAGCACCGCTGGACTACCCGATTCGGCTCACATAGGGATGGGCTTACGGGCCGGCTCGGAACCGGAGATCGGCGCGAGCCTGCGGAGAGGGGCGCGCTCCAAGTGATGTTCCGGTGACTCGTTTTTTCTTGCGCAATGGCGGCATAAGCAGAACAGCTTGCAGCCGATCAACCTTCGAGTTCAGAGCCTCTTGTGCCCGATCGTTATGTAGTGCCATCTTTGCTGGCGTACCCCTAGCCTTGCGTGTCAGGCCGGAACAAGAGCTCATAGCAAGTCAGCTCAATCGCTTCGGGCGAGTACCAGGAAATAGATCATCGTGTCTACTCCAGTTTTAGCCGAAGAGAGCCGGGACGGATCCACGAACAGTTCCGGACCGCCCCCGACGTATCCCACGTCTAGGCACGCCGGGCAGTGACGGTCACGGCCGGGGCCCGGGGACGCGTGGAACAATGTGGATCAACGGTCCGGCCGCGAGATGGCAGGACGAAAACGATCAACAGACAGCGACCGAAAGGCCACCGTGAATCCTGGCGCAACAGGTAGCACCGATGTCACCAGTTGGCTCCGCATTGACCAGGCAAGTTCCGTCCCTCCCTACGAACAGCTCCGGGTCCAGATTCTCGACGCCGCCAACCAGGGTTCCCTGCCCGTAGGCACCCGGTTGCCGCCGGTGCGCACTTTGGCCGCCCATCTGGGCGTCGCAGTCAACACCGTCGCCCGGGCCTACCGGGAACTCGAGCAGGCAAACATTGTGGTCACCCGGTCACGGGCCGGAACGGTCGTCGCCGCCGCCGGAGATGAGGCACGGCAACGCGCCGCGGCGGCCGCCGACGGTTACGCCGAGGTGATCAAAGCCAACGGGCTCACCGAGGACGAAGCGGTAGCTTATCTGAGGGCCGCTCTGCGCCGACGGTGAACATCGGGACACAACGCGCCGACGACACGCTGAAAAGACACCTATCGAATATGTATTCGAACAATGTTTCAATTAGAGTGAATGGGTGTCTATTGCAACTTCGCTCGAATCCGAGTTTTCCGACCCTCACCTGCCGCAGGATCTTTCGCGCCTGATCGTCAAGGGGGCGCGCGAGCACAACCTGCGCAACGTCGACCTCGACCTGCCGCGGGACGCGATGATCGTCTTCACCGGGCTCTCCGGGTCGGGTAAGTCCTCCCTCGCGTTCGACACCATTTTTGCCGAAGGCCAGCGACGCTACGTCGAGTCCCTGTCCGCCTACGCCAGGCAATTCCTCGGCCAGGTGGACAAGCCGGATGTTGACTTCATCGAGGGCCTGTCACCGGCGGTGTCCATCGACCAGAAGTCAACCAACAAGAACCCCCGTTCAACGGTCGGCACCATCACCGAGATCTACGACTACATGCGCCTTCTCTGGGCGCGCGTCGGACGCCCGCACTGCCCCACCTGCGGCGAGCCGGTGGCCAAACAGACCCCCCAGCAGATCGTCGACCAGCTGCTGGAACTGGAGGAGGGCACCCGCTTCCAGATCCTCGCCCCGGTGGTCCGTGGCCGCAAAGGTGAGTTCGTCGACCTGTTCCAGGAGCTGACCGCCAAGGGGTACGCGCGCGCCCGGGTCGACGGCGACGTCGTCCAGCTCTCCGATCCGCCCAAGCTCGGCAAACAGTACAAACACACCATCGAAGTGATCGTTGACCGCCTGGTGGTCAAGGACGGCATCAGCCAACGGCTCACCGACTCGGTGGAGACGGCCCTAAAGCTGGCCGACGGTCGGGTGCTCGCCGATTTCGTCGACCTTCCCGAAAAGGACAGCAAGCGCGTCCGGGCGTTCTCCGAACATTTGGCCTGCCCCAACGAGCACCCGCTCGCCATCGACGAGATTGAGCCCCGCTCGTTCTCCTTCAACAACCCCTTCGGCGCGTGCCCGGCGTGTACCGGCATCGGTACCAAACTTGAGGTCGATGAGGAACTGGTGGTCCCCAACCCGGACCTCACTCTCGCTGAGGGGGCCATTGCCCCCTGGTCGCTGGGCACCGCAACCCTCGAATACTGGAACCGACTCCTCGAAGGGCTCTCCAAGGAGCTCAACTTCACGATGGACGTGCCGTGGCGCAAGCTACCGGACCGTGCCCGCGAGGCCGCCCTGTACGGCAAGGACCACAAGGTGGTGGTGCAGTACAAGAACAGGTTCGGGCGCGAGCGTAAGTACAGCACCGGCTTCGAGGGTGCCGTGCAGTACATCCACCGCAAGCACCTCGAAACCGAATCAGATCACGCGCGTGACCGCTACGAGGAGTACATGCGGCAGATCCCCTGCCCTGCATGCGGGGGAGCCCGGCTGAATCCCGCCTCACTGTCGGTCCTGATCAACGGCAAATCCATCTCCTCGGTCGCCGCCATGCCGATGCGCGACTGCAGCGACTTCCTCAACAACCTGGTCCTGACCGGCCGTGAAGCCCAGATCGCCGCCCAGGTGCTCAAGGAGATCCAGGCCCGCCTCCAGTTCCTGCTCGACGTCGGGCTGGAATACCTCAACCTCGAACGCGCCTCCGGGACCCTTTCCGGCGGTGAGGCGCAGCGCATCCGTCTGGCCACCCAGATCGGTTCGGGCCTGGTGGGTGTCCTCTACGTCCTGGACGAGCCGTCGATTGGTTTGCACCAACGCGACAACCGCCGGCTGATTGAAACCCTGGCCCGGCTCCGCAACCTCGGGAACACGCTCATTGTTGTGGAGCATGACGAGGACACCATTCAGGAAGCCGACTGGATCGTCGACATCGGTCCCGGCGCCGGCGAGCACGGCGGCGAGGTGGTGCACTCCGGCCTCCTCGAAGACTTGCTCACCAACGAGCGCTCCATCACCGGCGATTACCTGTCGGGTCGCCGGAAGATCGAGATCCCGAAGAAGCGTCGGAAGATCGACAAGTCAAGGCAACTGAAGGTGATCGGCGCCCGCGAGCACAACCTGACCTCCTTCGATATTGCCTTCCCGCTGGGCGTCCTGACCGCCGTCACCGGGGTCAGCGGATCGGGAAAGTCGACCCTGGTCAACGAGATCCTGTACAAGGTCCTGGCCAACAAGCTCAACGGCGCCAAGCAGGTGGCCGGGCGGCACAAGCGAATCGACGGCCTCGAGCACCTCGATAAGGTGGTCCACGTCGATCAGAGCCCGATCGGCAGGACACCACGGTCCAATCCCGCGACCTACACCGGTGTGTTCGACAACATCAGGAAGCTTTTCGCCGAGACCACCGAGGCGAAGGTCCGCGGGTACCTCCCGGGCCGGTTCTCCTTCAACGTGAAGGGCGGGCGCTGCGAAGCGTGCTCCGGTGATGGCACCCTGAAGATCGAAATGAACTTCCTGCCGGACGTGTATGTACCGTGCGAGGTCTGCCACGGGCAGCGCTACAACCGCGAGACGCTCGAAGTTCACTACAAGGGCAAAACCATCGCCGATGTGCTGAACATGCCGATCGAGGAAGGCGCCGAGTTCTTTGCCGCCTTCAGCCCCATCGCCCGGCACCTCACCACCCTGGTGGATGTTGGTCTCGGGTATGTCCGGCTGGGACAGCCGGCCACCACCCTCTCCGGCGGCGAAGCGCAGCGCGTGAAGCTGGCCAGCGAGCTGCAGAAGCGGTCCAACGGTCGTAGCATCTACGTGCTCGACGAACCGACTACCGGCCTGCATTTCGAGGACATCCGCAAACTCCTGCTTGTCCTGCAAGGGCTGGTGGACAAAGGCAACACGGTGATCACCATCGAGCACAACCTCGACGTGATCAAAAGCGCGGACTGGGTTATCGACCTCGGGCCCGACGGCGGATCCGGCGGCGGGCAGATTATCGCCACCGGCACTCCGGAGCAGGTCGCCAAGTCGACCACCAGCTACACGGGGACCTTCCTCGCCGAGACTCTCGGACGATAGGCAGTCCCGATATATTCCGCAGAGGGAATGCAGTTATCGGGTGGGCACCGGCTGTGGGAAACTTGGCCGGTGATGGATTACCGCCTGCTCGTGCTCTTTGACCTTGATGGAACCCTCGTCGACCCCGCAGGCGCCATCACCGGGGGAATCGTCTCATCGTTGGAGGCCCACGGGCTGCCACGCCCCTCCGACACTGCTTTGCGGGCCATGGTCGGACCACCCCTGATGACGTCGCTGCGCAGCATCGGGGGCGTTCCCCAGCATCAACTGGAGTCGGTCATCGCGCACTACCGTGAGGGCTACCGCAGCCACGGGATGGCCGGCAGCAAACCGTACCCGGGCGTCATCGGCGTCGTCGAGGCACTGCGGTCCGGCGGCCACCTGGTCGCCGTAGCCACGCAGAAGCCACAGGGACTCGCCCGGGAGCTACTCCGGGTGCAGCGGATGGACACCCTGTTCGGCTCCATTCACGGGTCGCCCGACGAGGAGCATGCGCCCGGGATGGAAGGGAAAACACCCATCATCGCCGCCGCCTTGGCCGAGTATCAGGGTGGGTACGACGGCGCCATCATGGTCGGCGACCGGTCGCACGACATTACCGGGGCGGCAGCGAACGGGCTGGACTGCATCCCGGTGACCTGGGGGTTCGGGTCAGCCGAAGAATTCAGCGCCGCGGGCGCCACCCAGCCGGCGGACTCGGCCGAGCGGCTGTTGGAACTGATCCTCACCAGGGTGCAGCGTGGGGTGGACCATGGGAATCTATGACCTGACCCGGAGCGGCACCCGGGGCCTGATCGCCGGACTGTGCCGGCCGACCGTTGAAGGCCTCGCCAACGTTCCTGCCGACGGGCCGCTGATCGTTGCAGCGAACCATCTGTCGTTCCTGGACAGTGTGCTGATCCAGGCGCTCATGCCACGGCCCGTCGCCTTCTTCGCCAAAGCCGAGTACTTCACCGGCCGCGGTATCAAGGGCAAGGCCATGCGCTCGTTCTTCGAGGGCGTTGGCTCGATCCCGGTCGAACGGGGGCAGCAGGCGGCGAGTGTCCAGGCGCTGAAAACACTTCACAAACTCCTGGAAGGCGGCAACGGGATCGGGATCTATCCCGAGGGTACCCGGTCCCGGGACGGGCTGCTTTACCGGGGGCGGACCGGCGTCGGCTGGCTCGCCCTGACCACCGGTGCGCCGGTCCTCCCCGTAGGGCTGGTCGGCACCGAGGGCCTGCAGCCGGCCGGCCAGAAACGCATCAAACCCCAGCACTTCACCATGAGGATCGGCGTGCCCCTGTACTTCGAGAAGACCGGGCCGGGTCACTCCCTTCCGGCACGCCGGCACGCCACCGACACCATCATGGATTCCATCGCAGCGCTGAGCGGCCAACAACGTTCCACCAGCTACAACCAGAGTCCGGTGCTTGAGTAATGGCCGATCCCCGCAGCTACCGGCCCAAGACCGGCGAGATTCCGGTCGACCCTGGCGTTTACCGTTTCAGGGACGAACATTCCCGCGTGGTTTATGTGGGGAAGGCTAAGAATCTTCGGTCCCGGCTGAACTCCTACTTCGCGAACCCGCAGGGCCTGCTGCCCCGCACCCGGGCGATGGTGTTCACCGCAGCGAGTGTTGAGTGGACAGTGGTGGGCAGCGAGCTCGAAGCCTTGCAGCTCGAATACACCTGGATCAAAGAGTTCAACCCCCGGTTCAACGTCATGTTCCGCGACGACAAGTCCTACCCTTACCTTGCGGTCACGATGGGGGAGAAGTACCCCAGGGTTCAGGTGATGCGCGGGGACCGCCGGAAGGACACCCGCTATTTCGGGCCGTTCTACCCGGCCAAGGCGATCCGCGAGACCGTCGATACCCTGCTCCGGGTCTTCCCCGTACGGACGTGCAGCAGCGGAGTTTTCAAACGTGCCGAGCGCACTGGCCGTCCCTGCCTCCTGGGCTACATCGACAAGTGCTCGGCACCGTGCGTCGGACGGATCACCCCCGAGGACCATCGGGACCTCGCGGCCCAGTTCTGCGACTTCATGGGGGGCCAGGCGACCCGGTTCATCGTCGACCTGGAAAAAAGGATGACCGCCGCCGTCGCCGAGCTGGACTACGAGTCGGCGGCGAGGATCCGCGACGATATCGCCGCCTTGAAACGCGTGTTCGAACGCAACACCGTGGTGCTCTCCGAGGACACCAACGCCGACATCTTTGCCCTGAAGGAAGACGAGCTTGAGGCCGCGGTCCAGGTGTTCCACGTCCGCGGTGGCCGGATCCGCGGTCAGCGCGGTTGGATGGTGGAGAAGGTCGAGGACATGAGCACCGCCGACCTGGTGGAGCACCTCCTGCAGCAGGTGTACGGCGACGGCAGCAGCAGCAACAACCAGATCCCCCGCGAAGTGCTTGTACCGGAGCTGCCCAGTAACGCCGAGGAGATGTCAGTCTGGCTCGCCGGGCTCCGCGGCGCCCGGGTGGACCTGCGGGTTCCCCGCCGCGGCGACAAGGCGACCCTGCTGGGAACTGTCGAGCAGAACGCCGCCGACGCGCTAAGGCTCCACAAAAGCCGCCGCGCCGGCGACCTCACCACGCGGTCCGCAGCCCTCCAGGAGCTACAGGAGGCCCTCGACCTGCCGCAGCCCCTGATGCGCATCGAGTGCTTCGACATCTCGCATGTGCAGGGCACCAACGTGGTGGCCTCCATGGTGGTGGTCGAGGACGGGCTGCCCCGCAAGGCCGACTACCGCAGGTTCTCGATCACCGGTGACGCCGCCCGCGACGACACTGCATCGATGTACGACGTGATTCAGCGCCGGTTCCGCAACTACCTGGCCGAGAAGACCGGTCCGGTGCCCCGTGAATCCGGCGAGGTTAGTGTTGACGACGGCGTCGGCACGGCAGTCCCGCTAGCCGACACCACCACCACCGCCACCCGGCACAAGTTCGCCTACCCACCCAACCTGGTCGTGGTCGACGGCGGTCAGCCGCAGGTGCACGCCGCCGCCCGGGCGCTGAAGGACCTCGGCATCGACGACGTCTTCGTCATCGGCCTCGCCAAGCGGCTCGAGGAAGTGTGGCTGCCCGACAGTGATTTCCCGGTCATCCTGCCCCGCGCCTCGGAAGGACTCTTCCTCCTGCAGCGGATCCGGGACGAGGCGCACCGGTTCGCCATCGCCTTCCACCGGCAGAAACGCGGCAAATCGATGACGGCGTCAGCGCTCGACTCGGTTCCCGGCCTCGGTCCGGCCAAAAAGAAGGCGATCCTCAGCCACTTCGGGTCGGTCAAAAAAATCCGCGCCGCAACGATCGAGGAACTGCAGGACGTGCCCGGCGTCGGTCCCTCCCTCGCGGACACACTGCAGCGCACCCTCGCGACGGAGGGACCCGATGGGGCGTCGGACGCACCCGCACCAGCAGTGAATATGGCCACCGGCGAAATCCTCGAGACTTAGTTAGGGTAGAGAGTGGGGAAGACCAGTTCGAGCCACCACAAATCGCCGGGATGGAACACGCACATGACTGAGGGCGACGACAGCCTTACTCCGATCAAGCCTGCCGAATCGGAACTACTGGTGGTGACCGGCATGTCCGGCGCCGGCAGAAGTACGGCCGCCAACGCCCTGGAAGACCACGGCTGGTACGTGGTCGAAAACCTGCCACCCCAGATGCTGGGCACCCTCACCGAGTTGGTGGCCCGGATGCCGCAGTCCATCCCGAAGCTCGCTGTCGTCGTCGACGTCCGCAGCCAGGAACTGTTCCACGATATCCGGGGGTCCCTGCAGGCGCTCCGCACGTCGGGCGTCAATTACCGGGTCCTCTTCCTCGATGCCGCCGATGATACGCTCGTGCGGCGGTTCGAGCAGGGCCGCCGGCCCCACCCGCTCCAGGACGAGGGACGGATCCTCGACGGGATCGCCGCCGAACGGGAAGTGCTGAAGGAACTCAAAGAGGCGTCCGATCTGGTGGTTGACACGTCCCTGCTGAACGTCCATGCCCTCGCCACGACCATCACCGAACTGTTCTCCGAGTCCGGCCCGATCGTCCTGCGGATCAACGTCATGAGCTTCGGCTTCAAGTACGGGCTGCCAGTCGATTCCAACTACGTTGCCGACGTCCGCTTCATTCCCAACCCGCACTGGGTACCACTGCTGCGGCCCCAGACCGGACTCGACCAGCCGGTCCGCGACTATGTGCTGGGAGCCACCGGCGCAGCGGACTTCGTGAACCGGTACGTCCACGCCCTGGAACCCGTGCTGGAGGGGTACCGGCGTGAGAACAAGCATTACGCGACCATCGCGATCGGGTGCACCGGTGGCAAACACCGGTCAGTGGCAGTCACCGAGGAGATCGCCAAGCGGCTTGCACAGCAGCCGCGTCTGCAGGTCACCGCGCATCACCGTGATCTGGGCAGGGAATAGTGGCTATTCTCACGGGGTCCCTGCCGATGCTGCCGGCGGCGGCTGCGAATCGGCGCGGGTCCGGCCCGCAGGAAAACGCACCCTCGGTGGTCGCTCTGGGCGGCGGCCACGGATTGTCGTCGTCACTCTCCGCCCTGCGGCTGCTCACCTCCGAGCTGACTGCCGTGGTGACGGTGGCCGACGACGGCGGATCGTCCGGCAAGCTCCGTAAGGAACTCGGTGTGCTTCCCCCGGGCGACCTGCGGATGGCCCTCGCCGCCCTGTGTGATGACACGGACTGGGGACGTACCTGGCGTGACGTGATGCAGCACCGGTTTACCTCCCGGCACGGTGAGGAAGGGGCGCTGGACAACCACGCGCTGGGCAACCTGCTGATTGTCACCCTCTGGGAACTGCTCGGCGATCCCGTGGCCGGGCTGCAATGGGCCGGCGCGCTCCTGGGCGCGCGGGGCCGGGTCCTCCCGATGGCCAGCGTGCCGCTGACCATCGAGGGTGACGTGCTCGCGGAGATCGATGGCGCGCTGCGCATGCGGACCGTCAGCGGACAATCGCAGCTTGCTGTCGCCGGAAGTGCCGGGAACGTCAACAACGTCCGGCTCCTCCCCGCCGGCGCCCCGGCCTGCGTGGACGCGCTCACCGCTGTTGAACTGGCTGATTGGGTGATCCTCGGGCCGGGTTCCTGGTACACGTCGGTGCTCCCGCATCTGCTCCTCCCGGAGCTTCGGGATGCACTCTGCAGCACCACTGCAAAGCGGTGCCTGACCATGAATCTCAGCAATGAAACCAAGGAAACCGTTGGCATGTCAGCGGTCGACCACCTTGCGGTGATCAGACGGTACGCCCCGGAATTCACAGTGGATGTGGTGATCGCCGATCCGGCGGTGATCGGCGACCGCGCCGAGTTCGTTGCCGCCGTCGCCGAGATGGGGGGCCGTGCCATGTTGGGTAAAGTAGGCTCTTCAACGGGCAAACCTGTTCATGATCCGCTGCGGCTCGCAACCGCGTTTCATGACATGTTTGGCGAAAACTAATCGATCTGAGGGTGTATTTGTGGCGCTGACTGCGGACGTAAAAGAGGAGCTGTCGCACCTCCCTGTCAAGAAGTCATCGGTTCGCAAAGCCGAGGTTTCCGCGCTGCTGCGATTCGCGGGCGGGCTGCACATCATCTCCGGCAGGATCGTCATCGAAGCCGAGGTTGACCTCGCCTCGACGGCCCGCCGGCTGCGCACCACCATCGCCGAGGTTTACGGGCACAACAGCGAGATTATCGTCGTCTCCGGCGGCGGTCTGCGCCGCGGTAACCGGTATGTGGTGCGGGTGGTGCGCGACGGCGAATCCCTCGCCCGCCAGACGGGTCTGCTCGACAACCGGGGCCGGCCGGTGCGCGGCCTGCCATCCGCCGTCGTCAACGGATCGACTGCCGACGCGGAGGCAGTGTGGCGCGGCGCCTTTCTGGCGCACGGCTCCCTGACCGAACCGGGCCGATCCTCCTCGCTGGAGGTCACCTGCCCCGGACCGGAGTCGGCGCTGGCCCTGGTCGGCGCGGCGCGGCGTCTGGGCATTGCCGCCAAGGCCCGCGAGGTCAGGGGAGTGGACCGGGTGGTGATCCGCGACGGCGACACCATCGCGGCCCTGCTCACCCGGATGGGCGCCCATGATGCGCTCATGGTGTGGGAGGAACGCCGGATGCGCAAAGAGGTGCGGGCCACGGCCAACCGGCTGGCCAACTTCGATGACGCTAACCTGCGGCGGTCGGCCCAGGCCGCGGTAGCCGCCGGTGCCCGGGTGGAACGCGCCCTGGAAATCCTGGGGGAAGGGGTTCCCGACCACCTCAAGTACGCCGGCGAGTTGCGGGTTGCGCACAAGCAGGCGAGCCTCGACGAGCTGGGTGGGCTGGCCGACCCCCCCATGACCAAAGACGCCATTGCCGGGCGCATTCGACGCCTGCTCGCCATGGCCGACAAGCGGGCCATCGAGATTGGCATCCCCGGAACTGAAGCCAATGTGACTGCCGACATGTTGGACGAGTGAATCTCTGCATAGGATGGAAGCGGCATGGCAACACCACCGACACCGGTGGTGTGCCATACGGTATTGAACCAACTACGGTGTCTGACCCGGTGCGGTGCCACATCACCCACGGCGGCAGACCAACCTGGAGGAATTCGTGAGCGAATACGTACTGCCCGAACTGAACTACGATTACGCTGCGCTGGAGCCGCACATCTCCGCACGCATCATGGAGCTCCACCACAGCAAACACCACACTGCCTACGTCAAGGGCGCCAACGACGCGATGGCTCAGCTGGCAGAGGCGCGGGAAAAGGGCGACTTCGGTAACATTTCGAAGCTTTCCAAGGACCTCGCCTTCCACACCGGCGGCCACATCAACCACTCGGTCTTCTGGAACAACCTGTCACCGGACGGCGGCGACTCCCCTGACGGAGAGCTTGCGGCAGCCATCGACGACGCCTTCGGCTCGTTTGACAAGTTCCGTGCCCAGTTCAGCGCAGCTGCCCTCGCCCTGCAGGGATCCGGCTGGGCCTTCCTCGCCTACGAGCCCATCGGCGGGAACCTCGTCATTGAACAGCTCTACGATCAGCAGGGCAACGTCGCGGTGGGTACCACCCCACTGCTCATGCTGGACATGTGGGAGCACGCCTTCTACCTGGACTATGTCAACGTCAAAGCCGACTACGTCAAGGCGTTCTGGAACATCGTGAACTGGGCCGACGTCGCCAAGCGTTTCACCGCGGCCCGCACCTCGGCGACGTCCCTGATCGTCGTCGGCTAGCACAGCAGGCCCAGCGCCCTCACGGGCGCATCCGGGACGCCGCCCCACGGCGGCGTCCCGGCCCACAACCTCAATACAGTTCAAGGAGATAGAACAAGTGACTACTCGTGTAGGTATCAACGGCTTCGGTCGAATCGGGCGTAACTTTTTTCGCGCCGCACTGGAACAGGGCGCTGACCTGGAAATCGTTGCGGTCAACGACCTCACCAGCCCTGAGGCGCTGGCCCACCTCCTGAAGTACGATTCCGTCACCGGACGGCTCGCCGCGACGGTAGAGGTCAAGGACGGAAACATCGTCGTGGACGGCAAGTCCATCCGGGTGCTCGCCGAGCGCGACCCCGCGAACCTGCCGTGGCAGGAACTGGAGGTGGAAATCGTTGTTGAGTCCACGGGTTTCTTCACCAAGGCAGCCGACGCGCGCAAACACATCGACGCCGGTGCGAAGAAAGTCATCATTTCCGCGCCAGCCTCCGATGAGGACATCACCGTGGTGCTCGGCGTCAACGACGACCTGTACGACCCCGAGAACCACCACATCATCTCGAACGCGTCCTGCACCACCAACTGCCTCGGGCCGTTGGCGAAAGTGCTCAACGACAACTTCGGCATCGAGCGTGGCCTGATGACCACCATCCACGCCTACACCGCCGACCAGAACCTGCAGGACGGCCCGCACAACGACCTCCGCCGCGCGCGCGCCGCCGCCATCAACATGGTTCCCACCTCAACTGGGGCCGCGAAGGCCATCGGCTTGGTCCTCCCCGAGCTGAAGGGGAAGCTGGACGGCTACGCCATCCGCGTGCCGGTCCCGACCGGCTCGGCCACCGACCTGACCGTGACCGTGTCACGCGAAGTGACCGTCGAGGAAGTCAACGCCGCCTACCAGGCCGCCGCTGCCGAGGGCAAGCTGAAGGGCTACCTCTCCTACACCGACGCGCCGATCGTGTCCTCGGACATCGTGGGCGACCCCGCCTCATCGATCTTCGACTCGGGTCTGACCAAGGTCATCGGCAACCAGGTCAAGGTTGTCGGCTGGTACGACAACGAGTGGGGCTATTCGAGCCGCCTCGTCGACCTGACCAAAATCGTCGCCTCCAAGCTCTCCTAGTACCCAAGGATCGATAGTGGCCTCCTCCCTTGATGACCTGCTCAGCACCGGCGTCCGTGGACGAACAGTACTGGTGCGGTCAGACCTGAACGTCCCGCTCGACGCCTCGGGCACAGCCCCGCGGGTGACCGACGACGGCCGGCTTCGGGCCTCCCTGCCAGTCCTGCGCAAGCTGACGGGGGAGGGGGCTTCAGTGATTGTGATGGCTCACCTCGGACGCCCGAACGGCAGCCCTGACGAGCGGTATTCGCTGAAACCCGCCGTGGACCGGCTCGCGGAGCTGGCTGATTTCCCCGTCACGCTGGCGGCTGACACCACGGGGGAGGACGCCCGGGGGCGTGCCGCCGCCCTGACCGGTGGCAGTGTGCTCGTACTTGAGAATGTGCGCTTCGATGCCCGGGAGACCAGCAAGGACGACGGCGAACGTCGGGCCTTCGCCACCGAGTTGGCTGCGCTGACCGGCGACAACGGCGCCTATGTGGACGATGCCTTCGGCGCCGTCCACCGGAAACATGCGAGCGTCTACGACATCGCGTCGCTTCTGCCGTCCTACCAGGGCGACCTGGTGCAGGCCGAGGTCGAGGTACTGCGCCGCCTCACCGGGGAACCAGTTGCCCCGTTCGTGGTGGTCCTCGGCGGTTCCAAGGTCTCCGACAAACTCGCTGTGATCGAGAACCTGATGGGGACGGCAGACCGGATCCTGGTCGGCGGCGGCATGGTCTTTACCTTCCTCGCGGCTCAAGGCCATGCGGTCGGTGCAAGTCTGCTGGAGGATGACCAGCTCGACGTCGTCAAGGGGTACCTGGCGCGTGCAAAGCAGGCCGGTACGGAGTTTGTCCTGCCGACCGACATCGTGGTGGCTGAACGGTTCGCCGCCGACGCCGCCCACGAGACTGTCGCGGCCGACGCTATCGAGGCAAGTTCCTTTGGCTCCGGGGGACTGGGCCTCGACATTGGGCCGGTCTCGGGTGCTGCCTTCGCAGAGTCGATCGCCACGGCCGGAACGGTCTTCTGGAACGGCCCGATGGGCGTGTTCGAGTTCGACGCGTTCTCCGGCGGTACCAAAGCCGTGGCGCAGGCGCTGACCGAGGCCACAGCACGCGGAGCGCTGACCGTCGTGGGAGGCGGCGACTCCGCAGCAGCCGTGCGGTCGCTTGGCTTCACCGATGACCAGTTTGGCCACATCTCTACCGGCGGAGGTGCCAGCCTCGAGTACCTCGAAGGCAAGGAACTCCCCGGACTGACAGCCCTCGGGCAGTAGGAGCAGCACATGACTTCCTCAACCAACGGCACGTACGACCGCCGACCACTGATTGCTGGCAACTGGAAGATGAACCTGGACCACGTCCAGGGCATCACCTTGCTACAAAAGCTTGCCTGGACCCTCGACGACGCCGGTCACGATTACCAGCGCGTCGAGGTGGCGGTGTTCCCTCCGTTCACTGACCTGCGCGGAGTACAGACCCTGGTCCGTGGCGACGACCTGCAGACCGTGTACGGGGGCCAGGATCTTTCGCCCCACGATTCCGGCGCCTACACCGGCGACATTTCGGGTCAGTTCCTCAAGAAGCTTGATTGCAGCTACGTCCTGGTCGGCCACTCCGAACGCCGGGCCATCCATCAGGAGAGCGACGAGCTCCTGAACAGTAAGGTGCAGGCCGCGTTCAGGCACGCCCTGACCCCCATCATCTGCGTCGGGGAAGGGCTCGACGTCCGTCAGGCCAACAACCATGTGCAGCACACCCTGAGCCAGCTGCGCGGCGGTATCGCCGGGTTGAGCGCCGAACAGGTCGCAGACCTGGTGGTCGCCTACGAACCGGTCTGGGCTATCGGCACCGGCGAAGTCGCCGGGCCGGAAGACGCGCAGGAGATGTGCGCAGCCCTGCGCGCCGAGCTCACCTCGCTGTACGACGCGGAGACGGCCGGAAAGGTCAGGATGCTCTACGGCGGATCAGTCAAGGCTGCCAATGCCGGCTCAATTCTGAAGGGCCGCGACGTCGACGGCCTGCTGGTCGGCGGGGCCAGCCTGGACGCCGCCGAGTTTGCTAGTATTGTCAGGTTCGAACATCTCCTGGTCACTGACTAAGCTCTGATCCGACTCCGGTCGATCACGCACGTCGGTCACCCCTGAAAGGCCACTGTGGACATTCTCCGAATCATCTTGCTGGTGCTCCTTGGCGTCACCAGCTTGCTGCTCACCCTTCTCATCCTGCTGCATAAGGGCCGCGGCGGTGGCATGTCTGACATGTTCGGTGGCGGCATGACCAGCAGTATGGGTTCGTCGGGCGTTGCCGAACGGAACCTGAACAGGTTCACCGTTGCCCTGGGCCTGTCCTGGGGTGTCGTGATCGTGTCGCTGGGCTTGATCCAGCGTTTCGCCGAGTGACCCTTCCCGCTTAATTTCCCGCGTTAGCCACCATGTGCTGGGTTCTGCATTGGGCGTAGACTGACCTTGTTGTCAGAGCCTAGTCCAGGAGCAATCCATGGTTAACGCGGGAAACGCATTTAAGGGCACACGGGTCGGAACTGATTCCTACGGGGGGATGGCCGGTTGGCAGGCCGAGTCCGGGCGAAGACCCGCTGTGGTGGACCGAACCGTCGTGAGCTACTGGTGTATCGAGAACCACGAAACCAAACCGACGTTCGCCAAACTTCACGACGACGAGATTCCCGAGGTGTGGGAGTGCGGTCGGTGCGGCCGTGCGGCGGGCAGGCTACCAGGGGTGGAACCCCTGGTGGACGGCGTCGAACCGTACAAAAGCCACCTCCAATACGTCAAGGAACGGCGTACCGAGGAAGAAGCAGCCAGCGTGCTGGAGCAGGCGCTCCGGAATCTGCGGGAGCGACGGTCCGGTCTCAGTGGCGGCCTAGCCTCCTAGACCGTTCCGATGTCACTGCTTTAACTGTCACTGCTGTCATTGTCACTGCTGAAGTTATCACTGTCATCGCCGGCGATGAGGCGGCCAGGCAGTTGGGCCGCTGCCTCCTGATCGATCAGCCAGAGTGTCTTGCGGCGGCCGCGGGCTCCCGCCGCTGGCACCTGAATGGGCCCGGCGCCCGCCAGGGCCAGCCCCACGGCACCGGCTTTGTCCTGGCCACCGGCTGCAATCCAGATTTCCTCTGCCGAGTTCAGTGCTTCAAGGGTGAGGGAGATGCGAAGCGCTGGCGGTTTCGGGGCGTCTGATACGCCCACCACCGTCTGTTCCCTGGTCCGGATTCCTTGCATCTCGGGAAACAGGGAGGCAATGTGGGCATCGGGTCCAACGCCCAGCAGCAGCACGTCGAACCGGGGGAGACGGGAGTCCTGGCCGTCGTCGTCGCCCGGCTCCGCCCGGTCCCCTGAGTGTGCCCACTCCGCGTCGGCAGCGTCCTGGAGCCGAGCTGCGTAGTCGGCGGCAGCCGCGTCCTGGTCCGGGAAGTCGTCGCTGGAACCAAACTCGTGGACCTGGGATCCGGCCAGACCGAGCTTACCGAGGAGGGCTTCCTTCGCCTGGACGGCATTCCGTTCGGGGTCAGTTGAGCTGAGGAAGCGTTCGTCGCCCCACCAGAAATCAACCCTGCTCCAGTCCACCGCCGAGCAGGCCGGGGAATCGGCGACGGCGGCAAGGGCAGCAGTGCCGAGCGAGCCGCCGGTGAGCACCACGGTGGCTGACCCGCGTTCGTTCTGGATATCGACCAGCCGGGTGATCAACCGTGCAGCGACTGACGCTGCGAGCAGGGCAGAATCGGGGTGGATGCTTACTTTGGGGTCAGCGTTCACTGGGACGCACGCTCCTTAGATTGGTCCGGGCGAGCCCCTCCATGATGACTTCACCAAATACCTCATCCGGGTCAAGACGGCGGAGCTCTTCTGCGAGACAGTCTTGCAGGCTGCGCCGCGGCAGTGAAATCCGCTGCACCGGTTGCCCAGGCTGGTACAGTTCGGCGACGGCCAGGTGGGGCCGGTTCAGTTCAACGTCGCCGGCGGGACGGGACAGCCGCACCCGCCGTAGGCCGGTTCCGGCGGGTCCCGCGGCGATGGTGACCGGGGCGTCGAGAGCCAGGGTGAGCCAGGCGGCGAGCAATACGGTGCTGGGCGAATCGTCGGCACCCTCGACGGTGACCGACGTGATCGGGGAGTCATCGATCTGATCGAGGACCGCAGCCAACTGGATCCGCCAGTTCGTCAGGCGTGTCCAGGCCAAATCAGTGTCACCGGCGGCGTACGTATCCCTGATGGTGAAAAGCGCGGCCACCGGGTCGGGTTCGTTGGCCGTATCGGTGATCCGGCGGTGCGCGATGCTCCCGATCGAGGTCATGGCCGCGTTCGCCGGTGCACCGTGGGGCCACCAGGCCACGATGGGCGCGTCGGGGAGCAGCAGCGCCGACACAAGGGACTCATTCTCCTCGGAGAGCTGACCGTACCCCTTGAGGACAATCACTTCCGAGGCGCCTGCGTCCCCGCCGACGCGGATCTGCGCGTCCAACCGGGTATCCTCGTCCCCTGCGCCGAGGGCGAGGACGATGATGCGGCAGGGGTGTTCCCTGCTCGCCAGGTTCGCCGCGAGGATCGCTTCCTCCTCATTGCCTGAGCTGGTAACAACCACGAGGGTGAGGACCCGGCCGAGCGCGACGACGCCGCCCTTGTCCCGCAGGGTCATGATTTCCTTGGACACCTTCGACGTGGTGGTGTCGGGCAGTTCAACGATCATGGCCTGCGCCACGTCCTTCCATCACGGGCGAGGAGCTCATCCGCCGAGGCGGGCCCCCAGCTCCCCGGCACATACTTCTCGGGCTGGTCTCCGAGGCTGGCCCAGTACTCCTCGAACGGGTCGAGGATCTTCCAGGACAGCTCGACCTCCTCATGCCGGGGGAACAGGGGCGGCTCCCCGAGCAGTACATCGAGGATCAACCGCTCATAGGCCTCCGGGCTGGATTCGGTGAACGAATGTCCGTAGCCGAAGTCCATGGTCACGTCCCTGACCTCCATCTGCGTGCCGGGAACCTTGGACCCGAACCGGATGGTGGCACCCTCGTCGGGTTGCACCCTGATGACCACGGCGTTCTGGCCGAAGTCGTCCTCGCCGTGGTCCCGGAACAGCAGGTTGGGTGCGCGTTTGAAGACGACGGCGATCTCGGTCACCCGCCGTCCCAGCCGCTTGCCCGCCCTCAGATAGAACGGCACTCCGCTCCAGCGACGGGTATGGATGTCCAGGCGGAGGGCGGCGAAACTCTCCGAAGTGGAATGAGCGGGGATGCCCTCTTCCTCAAGGAAACCCTTCACCAGTTCGCCGCCCTGCCAGCCGGCGTCGTACTGACCCCGGGCAGACGAACCCGACAGATCCTCGGGCAGCTTGACAGCGGCAAGGACCTTCTCCTTTTCCGCCCGCAGGTCATTGGCGTTGAAGGAGATCGGCTCCTCCATGGCTGTCAGGGCCAGGAGTTGCAGGAGGTGGTTCTGGATCACGTCGCGGGCGGCGCCGACGCCGTCGTAATATCCTGCCCGGCTCCCGATGCCGATGTCCTCGGCCATGGTGATTTGGACGTGGTCAACGTAATTGGCGTTCCACAGCGGTTCGAACAGCTGGTTGGCGAAACGGAGGGCCAGGATGTTCTGGACCGTCTCCTTACCGAGGTAATGGTCAATCCTGAAGACTGCATCCGGCGGGAAGACCTGTTCAACGATGGCGTTCAGCTCACGGGCCGACTGCAGGTTGTGGCCGAACGGCTTTTCGATGACCACCCGGCGCCACTGGCCCTCGCCGGGCTGGGCCAGACCGTGCTCGGAGAGCTTCTGGCAGACCAGCTCGAAGTCCTTCGGCGGGATGGACAGGTAGAACGCGTGGTTCCCGCGGGTCCCGCGACATGAATCGAGTTCCTCAAGGGTGACTCCGAGCCGGGCGAAGGCGTCGTCGTCGTCGAAATTACCCTGGACAAAACGGATCCCGGCCGAGAACTGTTCCCACACCGTCTCGTCGAACGGGGTACGCGAGTACTGGGTGACGGCGTCGCGCACCTCTGTGACGAACCGTTCGTCATCCCATTCCCGGCGGCCGAACCCGATCAGCGCGAAGCTCGGAGGGAGCAGTCCCCGGTTGGCGAGGTCGTAGATTGCCGGCATAAGTTTCTTGCGGGCTAGGTCCCCGGTTACACCGAAGAGCACCAGCGAGGACGGCCCGGCTATCCGGCTGAGTCGCCGGTCGCGGGGGTCCCGTAGCGGGTTGGTGGACCGTCCCTCTGCAGAATCCTGCACTACGCTGTACCGCTTTCATTGGATGCCCGCTGGCCGGCGGCCCCGCCCAGCAGATGGGTGATCACCTGGGTGAGCTGGTCGATCCCGGCGGCGCGGTCGGCGAGGTGTAGGCGCAGGACTGGACGCCCCTTGCCGGCCAGTACTTGGGCGTCGCCCGCCGCCTGGGCGGTGATCAGCTCGCCGAAGGTGAACGGCCGGTCGGGGATGGCCAGATCGTCGGCTGCCGCGCCGGTGATCGACAGGTACACGCCCTGCGCGGGTCCACCCTTGTGGAACTGGCCGGTGGAGTGGAGGAAGCGCGGTCCCCAGCCAAAGGTGACGGGACGGCCGGTGAGTGAGGCGAGTGGCGACCTGATCTCCTCGAGCGACGCCTGCACTGAGCGGTCCAGATAGGCCTGGACCGAAAGGTAGCCGTTCGGGCTGAGTGTTGCGAAGAGGTTCCGGAGTGCATCCCCGAGCGTGCTGGCGTCGCCGAGGAGCTCGCTGTCGCCGCGGATCTCCACCGCGCCGTCCACGAAGTCCGCCGGGGCCGTCTCGGGCTGCGCGTCGAGTAGTCCGCGCGCCGCGATCTTGGCCGCCTCGACGTCGGGCTGGTCGAACGGGTTGATGCCCAGGAGACGCCCGGCTACTGTGGTGGCGAATTCCCACACCAGCAGCTGGCTGCCCAGGCTACCGCTGACCGTGACCTGGTGTCCGACGGGTTCGATGTCGGTGTCCGCTGCGGTGAGGCGGACGGCGAGGACGTCGTCGTCGGCGGTGAGGATCTCCGGCGCACCCTCTTCGGCGACCACGGGGAGGACCCCGGTGCCCAGCTTGCCGGTGGACTCGGCGATGAGCTGCTCGGCCCAGTCGGCGAGGCCGGGAATTCCCGACGCCTCGTCGGCGAACACGATCTTGTCCCGCAGGGGGGCGGTGGCGCCCAGCACAGCACCGAGCCGCAGCCCGATATTGGTGGGATCGTCCTCGCCCAGGAACTCTACCGTTTCCTCGGCGTCGTCGAGCAGGGCATCGAGGTCGACGCCCGCGAGACCCGAGGGGACCAGGCCGAAGGCGGTGAGCGCCGAGTACCGGCCGCCGACGTTGGGGTCAGCGTTGAACACCGCACGGTAGCCCGCTTCGCGCGCGGAGGCGTCCAGCGGCGACCCGGGATCGGTGACGATGACCACGCGGGTAAGCGGGTCGATGCCGGCAGCGGCGAAAGCTGCCTCGAATATCCGTCGCTGCGAGTCGGTCTCCACCGTCGACCCCGACTTCGAGGACACCACCACGGCCGTCTCTGCCAGCCGGTCCTCAACCGTCCGGCGCACCTGGTCGGGATCCGTTGAATCGAGCACTGTCAGTTCGACGCCGGCCGTCTGGGTGATCACTTCGGGTGCCAGCGAGGAGCCGCCCATCCCGCACAGGACGATCCGGCTGACGCCGTCGGCCTGCAGGGTGGCCCGCAACTCCATGATCCTCGGGACGAGGCTGCGGGAGGCACCGATGAGGTCTACCCAGCCCAGGCGGACCGCCGCTTCCGACTCAGCGTCGCCACCCCACAGGGTGGGATCCTTGGCCATCAGACGCGACGCCACCCGATCCTCGACGAGGGTGCCGGTCACGCGGTCGATGGCTTCCTGGGCGGCACCGGCCGCCGCGAGCGTCATGGAGCTCATGGACTAGCCCTTCGCCGTATCCAGTGCGGTTCGAACAGTCTCGAGGAGTTCTTCCCAGCTGGCCACGAATTTGTCCAGGCCTTCGACCTCCAACTGCTGCACGACCTCGACGTAGGAGACGCCGAGGTTCTCGAGGTTGTTGAGCACCGCGTTGGCGTCGTCGTAGGTCCCGGTGATTGTGTCACCGGTGATGACTCCGTGGTCGGCGGTGGCTTCGAGGGTCTTCTCCGGCATGGTGTTCACCACGCCGGGCGCGACCAGTTCCGTGACGTACAGGGTGTCCGGAAGGGCCGGATCCTTGACGCCGGTGGAGGCCCAGAGCGGGCGTTGACGCCGGGCACCGGCGGCGGCGAGGACTTCCCACCGTTCGGTGTCGAAGAGCTCCTCATACACCTGGTAGGCGAGCCGGGCATTCGCGAGCCCGGCCTTGCCCTTCAGCGCTGCCGCCTCGTCGGTGCCGATCGCGTCAAGGCGCTTGTCGATCTCGCTGTCCACGCGGGACACGAAGAAGGAAGCCACCGAGTGGATGGTGGAGAGGTCGTACCCGTTTTCTTTAGCCTGCTCAATGCCCAGCATGAAAGCGTTGATCACGGCGCGGTAGCGTTCAAGCGAGAAGATCAGGGTGACGTTGACGCTGATGCCCTCGGCAATGGTCGCGGCGATCGCCTCGAGGCCTTCAACGGTGGCGGGAATCTTGATCAGGACGTTGGACCGCTGCACCTTGGCGTGGAGGCGCTTCGCTTCAGCGATGGTCCCCTCGGTGTCCTTCGACAGACGCGGGTCAACCTCGATGGACACCCGGCCGTCGACGCCACCCGTGCTCTTCGCGGCGGCAGCGAAAATGTCGCAAGCCTGTGCCACATCGTGGGTGGTGATATCAAAGACTGCGTCGTTGACCGGGACATTGGCAGCCGCCAGTGCCTCGACCTGGGTGGCGTAGGACTCGCCCTGCTGCAGGGCGGCGGCGAAGATGCTCGGGTTGGTGGTGACACCCACCACGTTGCGCTCTTCAATCAGGTGCTTGAACGCCCCCGAGTTGATGCGCTCCCGTGAGAGGTCGTCGAGCCAGATGGATACGCCTGCGGCCGAGAGGTCTGCCGTGGGGGTGGAAGTCATAGGGGGTCTCCTTGAATTGTCGACGATTACTGCTGGTCGCCGGTTTCTGATGATGAGGGACCGGACCAGGCCGGTGTGCCATTCGGTGCGCGGTGCTTCCCGGCAACGGCGATCGAATCGCGGGCTGCCTGGACCACCGCGTCGGTGGTGATGCCGAACTCGGTGAACAGCCGCTTGTAGTCGGCTGAGGCCCCGAAGTGTTCCAGCGAGACTGACCTGCCGGCGTCGCCAATGAGCTCGCGCCAGCCCAACGCCACGCCGGCCTCCACGGAGACCCGCGCCTTGACGTCCCCGGGAAGGACCGATTCGCGGTACGACTCGTCCTGCCGGTTGAACCATTCGAGGCTGGGCATGGAGACAACGCGGGCGTTGATACCTTCGGCCTGCAGGGTGGCGCGCGCTTCAACGGCCAGCTGTACCTCGGACCCGGTGCCGATCAGGATGACGTCGGGGGTTCCGTTGGCGGCCTCGGCCAGCACATAGGCGCCCCTGGCGGTGCCCTCGGCCGAGCCGAAGGTGTCGCCGTCGGCGGCACCCGTTCCGCGCTGATAGGTAGGAATGTTCTGCCGGGTGAGCACAATTCCTGCCGGGTTCCCGGTGTTCTCCAGGATGGTGCGCCACGCGACCGCAACCTCGTTCGCGTCACCGGGGCGAACGACGTCGAGCCCCGGGATAGCGCGCAGTGCAGCCAACTGCTCCACCGGCTGATGGGTGGGTCCGTCCTCGCCGAGACCAATTGAGTCGTGGGTCCAGACGTAGATGGAGGGAACGCCCATCAGGGCACCCAGCCGGATGGCTGGCCGCTGGTAGTCGCTGAAGATCAGGAAGGTACCGGAAAATGCCCGGGTGCTGCTATGCATGACAATGCCGTTGACGATCGCTGCCGCCGCGTGCTCGCGGATGCCGAAGTGCAGGACCCGGCCGTAGGGGTTGCCCTGCCAGGCGTCGGTCTGCTTGCCGGCCGGGATGAATGACGGCGAACCTTCGATCGTGGTGTTGTTGGATTCCGCCAGATCAGCGGAGCCGCCCCATAGTTCGGGAAGGACCGGACCGATGGCGGACAGCACCTTGCCCGACGCCGCCCGCGTGGAGACGTCCTTGCCTGCTTCGAACGTGGGCAGGGCGTCGTCCCAGTTGTCGGGGAGGGTCCGCGACGCGATCCGGTCCAGGAGGGTCGCGTTATCGGGGTTGGCCTGCTGCCAAGCACCGAAAGACTCCTCCCACTCGGCGCGGAGGGCCTGCCCGCGGTCGGTGACCTGGCGGGCGTGCTCAAGCACCTCGGGTGCGACGTCGAAATGCCTGGCCGGATCGAGCCCGAGGGCCTCCTTCAGGGCGGCCACCTCGTCGGCGCCCAGCGCTGAGCCGTGAATCTTTCCGGTGTTCTGCTTGGTCGGCGCTGGCCAACCAATGATGGTCCGCAGGGACACAATGGAGGGCTTGCTGGTTTCATCCCGCGCGGCGGTCAGTGCCCGGTGGAGTTCCTCAATGTCTTCGACGTAGTCGCCGGTTTTGGTCCAGTCGACCCGCTGGACGTGCCAGCCGTAGGCCTCGTAGCGGCCCAGCACGTTCTCGGTGAACGCGATATCGGTGTCGTCTTCGATGGAAATGTGGTTCTCGTCGTAGAGCACCACCAGGCTGCCGAGTTCCTGATGCCCAGCTAGGGACGAAGCCTCGGCTGTAACGCCCTCCTGGAGATCGCCGTCGGACGCAATGGCCCAAATGGTGTGATCAAACGGGCTTTCGCCGGCCGCCGTGTCGGGGTCCATCATGCCGCGCAAGCGGCGCTGGGCGAAGGCGAAGCCGACCGCCGCGGCAAGGCCCTGGCCGAGGGGACCGGTGGTGATTTCGACGCCGGGGGTATGGCGGTATTCGGGGTGTCCGGGGGTTTTTGAGCCCCAGGTGCGCAGGGACTTCAGGTCCTCGAGTTCGAGCCCATACCCGGAGAGGAAAAGCTGGATGTAGAGGGTCAGCGAGGTGTGGCCCGGCGACAAGACGAAACGGTCGCGTCCCGTCCATTCGGGCTGGGAGGGGTCGTGCCTGATCAGTTTCTGGAACAGGAGGTAGGCGGCGGGGGCCAGGCTCATCGCCGTGCCGGGGTGACCGTTGCCCACCTTCTCCACAGCGTCTGCGGCCAGCACGCGGACTGTGTCCACCGCGCGGTCATCCAGGTCAGTCCAGGTCAGTTCTTGTGTGTTAAGCTGCGGCACGAAACCTTAGCCCCTCTCTGTGCTCCTCGGCCAGCGCCGCGGCGCCCTGTGGGACCGGCAATTGCCGTCTTTGCGCACCGAACCAACTGGCCGTTCACCGTTGTCAAATCTGCATTCTGGCTACCCTCGCCCCGAGACCGCTGGTGTGGACCGGCGGATACGGACTGGGCATAACTATCACCCTATCGCTTTGGGCTGTTTTTCAAATTCCAAAGCCACATCGTGACGCGTGGAGTCACCCGGCACACACGGTCACCGGAAGTTCTACACGACGTAAAATCTGAAGGGGAGGGGACGGTATGATGAGAGAGGACTTTCCCCCCAGCAGAAACGGCAGTGTTACCTCGTGAAGACCGAGCAGGATCCGCGCCTTGCCAGCACAACGGGCACCCGTACGGGTTTCAAACGGAAGGCAAAAGCCTACCTCGCTCTGACTAAGCCTCGAGTCATCGAGCTGCTGCTGGTGACCACCCTGCCCACCATGATCTTCGCCGAGGGCGGTTTGCCCGAGGTGTGGCTGATGATTTCGACAATGGTCGGCGGCGCCCTGGCCGCAGGAAGTGCCGGTTCGTTCAACTGCTACATCGACCGGGACATTGACAAGGTCATGCACCGGACCGAGAAGCGGCCACTGGTGACCGGAGAGGTCACACCGCGTGAAGCGTTGATCTTCTCCTGGGTCCTCGGCATCGCGGCCATCACCGTCCTCTGGTTTGGTGCAAATCCGTTGGCTGCAGGTCTTGGCGTTGCCGCGATTTTCTTCTACGTGGTGGTGTACACGCTGATCCTCAAGCGTCGCACCCCGCAGAACATCGTCTGGGGCGGCCTTGCAGGGTGCATGCCCGTGCTGATTGCCTGGGCAGCGGTGACCAACACCGTCGAGTGGCCCGCCGTCGTCCTCTTCCTGATCATCTTCCTGTGGACGCCCCCGCACTACTGGCCGCTGTCCATGAAATACAGCGATGACTACAACGCGGCGAAGGTCCCCATGCTGGGAGCGATCGCGGGGGCCCGCGTCGTCTCCGTCCAGGTGGTCCTCTACGCCTACGCTACGGTCGCCTGCTCGCTGCTCCTGATCCCCGTGGGTGGAGCCGGTTGGGTGTTCACTGTGGCAGCCGTCGCGGCCGGGATCTGGTTCCTGTCCGAAACGCACAAGCTCCACAACTCGGCGGTCCGTGGCACCGTCACTGACAAAGGTTCGATGAAGGTCTTCCACGGGTCGATCAGCTACCTCACCGTGATCTTCCTGGCGCTGGCCATCGACCCGTTCATCGGCGGCCCGGTCGTCTGACCGGCCGGTGCGGCACCTGTCATCGGTGGCGGCTCGACTTCCACTCCGGGTGCCCAAGTGTGGTGCTGCATCCCCTTTGAGACCGCGTAACGCGCAGGTTTGCTCAGGTTCTTGACCCCAACCCGGGTGTCGAACACCTACACGCCGCGCCCGGACGCCGTCGGGCAGCACAACCTGAGCAAACCTGCACGGCCCCACCGGGCGGCCCGGTCGTCTGACCGGCCGGTGCGGCTAGCATGATCACATGGTATTCAACGGTCTTATCGCGTACCCGGTCACTCCCTTCCACGAGAACGGTGACATCAACTTTCCCGAGCTGACCTCCCTGGTGTCCTCCCTGGCGTCGTCGGGGGTCGACACCATCGCTGTCCTGGGTTCGTCGGGGAGTTTCGCCTACCTGAGCGCCGCTGAACGCTCGAAGGTCGCTGCAACAGCCGTCGACGCCGCACGGCAGGCCGGCACCGGCGTCCCCGTGGTGGTGGGGATCAGCTCGGTCGGCACCCGGGAAGTGCTCGACGCCGCCCGCGACGCTGAGCGCGCCGGCGCTGCTGGCGTGGTGCTCTCCCCAGTCTCGTACGTGCCGTTGAACAACGATGAGGTCGCCGCGCAGACGGCTGCCGTGTGCGACGTGACGTCCCTGCCCATCTGCCTCTACAACAACCCCGGCACCACCCAGTTCCATTACGACCTCGAACTGGTCGCCGAGCTCCTCACCCTGCCCAACGTGCAGGCGTTCAAGGACACCACCGCGGACGTCACCGGTTTCCGGCAACGCTACGACCGGCTGCGGTCGCTGACCGACCAGCCCTTCAGCCACGGGCTGAGCGGTGACCTGCTGATCGCTTCGGGAGAACTGGCGGCCGACGCCTGGCACACCGGCCCCGCCGCGCTGCTCCCACTGGCGTACACCGAGTTTCGGGCGGCGGTGCTTGAAGGGGATGCGGCCCGGATCGACGAGTCACGGCGCCTCCTGCTGCCGGTGGTGCAGGCGGTCCTGCGGTTGCGGAAACTCAGCGGGCTCCACTCCCTGGCGAAGGCCTGCGGTGTGGATGCCGGCGAGCCACGGCTGCCGGTGCTGCCCGTTCCCGGCAGCGAACAACGTGATCTGGCCCGGCTGGTTGATGCGCTGGAGGTTACCGGCCGTCTCTGAGGGCCGCACGATCAGCGGTTGCCCCACCGTTGGCCTGCTCCGCTGACACCTGATCCTGACAGTTGACTGCCAGGTACAGGGCATTTGCCATCGCCGCAGTGAGAACCGACGCCCCGAGCATGTGCAGAGCCACCAACGCGACAGGCAGGTGCAGAAAGTGCTGGAGGTAGCCGATGGCGCCCTGCGTCAGGACCACCGCAGCGAGAACAAGAACCGACGTTTTCAGCCGGGGTGCGACCGGCCTGCGGTACACCAGCACCAGCGCGACGACGACGGTGAGGACCAGCAGGTAGACGGGCGCCGCATGGATCCGCGTCATCAAATCCGGGTCAAGGTTGTTTCGGGCGGCGCCGGCGTCCCCGGCATGCGGGCCCGACCCCGTCACGATGACGCCCAGCATAACGGCGATGGCCGTCAACACCGCAGCAGCGGTCAGGATCTGGCGCACCAGCCGTGACCCTGACGGCGCAGCGGTACCCGCCGCTTGCACGGTGGTGAGCCTGACCCGGTTGACGAGTACGGTCGCCAGCACAATCAGAACCATCGACACGATGAAGTGCCAGCCCACCACCCACGGGTTGAGCTGCGTCAGGACCGTAATTCCCCCGAGGATGGCCTGGGCCGGAATACCAGCGGCGAGGGCGAGGGCGAGCCGGAACAGATCCTTGCGTTCCTTCCGCGAATTCCAGAGGGACACCACCATGGCGATGGCAATGGCGGTCAGCACGAAGGTCAACAACCGATTCCCGAACTCGATGACCCCGTGGATGCCCATCTCCGGCGTATTGACGATCGACGTGGATGTGCACCGCGGCCATTCCGGGCAGCCCAACCCTGAAGCGGTCAGCCGGACGGCTCCGCCGGTTACCACAATCATGATCTGGGAAACCAGGGATGCGACCGCCAACCCGCGGACCAGCCGGGAGGTGGTGTGCGGTAGTTTCGCCGTGATGCGGCCCCTGCCGTCAGGTGCAGTTTGTGTCATGTGTGCTAACTCCATTTGAACCAGCGAATAGCGGCCAGGCTGGACAGGGTAGCCCATCCCACCAGAATGAGGAATGCCGGAAGATTGAAGACCCCATCGATCAGCGCCGACCGCAATCCGTCACCCAAGGCCGACGACGGCAGGACGTCGACGACCGGCTGAATCGATTCGGGCAGCAGGCTCCCCGGAAGGACAATCCCGCCGGCAACCGCCAGCAGAATCCATACCAGGTTGGTCACCGCGAGAGTGGCCTCGGGTCGCAGCGTCCCAGCCACGAAAAGGCCCAGAGCAGTGAACGCGGCCGCACCGATGATGAGCTGGGCAAGCCCGAACAGCATTCCGGTGGGATCGGGACGCCACCCCAGCAGGGCGGCCGCGGAACCGATCACCACCAACTGCACCGCCAGGACGACGACGACGCCGAGCGCCTTGCCGAAGATCAGGCCGGGTTTGCCTAGGGGAGTGGTGGACAGGAAGCGCAGGACCCCGTAGCGGCGGTCGAAGCCGGTGGCGATGCCCTGCCCGGTAAACGCAGTGGACATGGCGCAGAGCGCGATGATCCCTGGGGTGGCCGCGTCGATGCGGCTTCCGGCCATCCCGTCGAGGAACGGCGCGAGGGTCAGCACCACCAGGCCCAGCAGCGGCAGGGCGATGGCGAGGACCAGTTGCTCACCATTGCGCAACATGGACAGCGCCTCGTAGCGGCCCTGCAGCAGGATCCGCCGGGTCAGTGGAGCGGCAGCACTCATCGGATCTCCCGGCCGGAAATGTCGAGGAACACGTCTTCCAGGGACCGCGGTTCCATGGTGATTGAGGCGGGGAGGATTCCTGCTTCTTCCCACCATCCTGCCAGTCCTGTCAGGTCCGCTGGGGTGAAGCAGCCGGCCACCGAGTAGCGGCCCGGCTCGGTCTCGCGGAAGGTCAGGCGGGGAAACGTGTCGGCTGGCAGGGTGAGGCTGGGGGTGGCCTGGAAACGCAGGTCCCGGTAAGTGTCGCCGGCGTCGTTGGCTGTCAGGTCGGCAACGGTGCCGTGCGTCACCGTGCGTCCGGCATCGAGAATGTAGACGTAGTCGGCAAGTTTTTGGGCGTCGTCGAGCAGGTGGGTGGTCAGAATAATCGCCAGGCCCTCGGCGCGCAGCTCCCGGATCAGCTCGAAGACGATGGTGCGTGACTGGGGATCCAGGCCGGCGCTGGGTTCGTCGAGGAAGAGCACTTCGGGGTTGCCGATGAGCGCGCAGGCCAACGCGAGCCGCTGCTTCTGACCACCGGATAGCCGCCGGATGCCGGTCGTGGCGTAAGAGTTGATGCCCAGCCGGTCGGCAAGTTCGGCAACCGGACGCGGTGAACCGTACATTGCTGCAACGTGGTTGAGCAGGGCCAACGGCCGGGCCGACGGCGGCAGCCCACCTTCCTGCAACATCACGCCCACCCTGCTCCGCAGCGCAGCGCCAGCGTTGAACGGGTTCTCCCCGAGGAGTCTGACCGTCCCGCTGTTTGGACGCTGCAGACCCTGGGCGCACTCAAGGGTGGTGGTCTTGCCGGCACCGTTGGCTCCGAGGAGTGCCGTGACCTGCCCGGGGTAGGCTCGGAGGTGGACGCCGTCGAGCACCCTGACCATTTTGCCGTCAAGCGAAGAAACGGGTCCAAAGTCCTTGATGAGCGCGTTGACTTCCAGCGCGGGAGAGGGATTTGGCACCCCATGATTCTACGGCATGTAGTAGCTTCGTCTTCCCTCTGCCACGCCTCTGGGTAGCCTCACCTTACTGGAACTGGGGAACAGATTAGGACATGATTATGTTGTCTATTGTGTGAGGACAGGATTGCTGTGGACTCACCACGACCACGAATAGCTGCAGCGCAGAATCCGGAGGAGGCGACATGACCCAGGCATACCCATCCAGCGCGGTTCCGGCTGCTGTGCTTTCGGTTGATGCGTACCCGGCCGACGCCGTCCGCCCCCATGAGGTTGAAGACCGGACCCGCAGCAAGGTGCTTGCGGCGGTCCTTGAGCACGGTCCCGTCAGCGCAGCCGAACTCGGCGAGCGGCTGGGATTCACTCCCGCGGCAGTGCGGCGCCATCTCGACGCCCTCTCCCGCAAACAGCTGATTGAAGTCAAGCTCGTCGGCAACCCGTCATCGGGTGCCGGCCGGCCCGCACGCCGTTATGTTCTCAGCCAGCGCGGGCAGGCTGAGCTGGGGACCGACTACCTGTCAATCGCCAAAGCCGCTTTGACCCAACTCCAAGACGTGGCGGGGCCCGACGCTGTCGAACAGTTTGCCCGTACCAGGTTCGCTGAGATGGAATCCCGGTACCGCCCTCTGGTGGAGGCCGCTGGCCCGGATCTTGAAGACCGCGCCAAGGCGTTGGCCGCTGCATTGACTACCGACGGATTCGTTGGGTCCACCACAGTGCTGGGCCGGAACGCGCCCAACGCTGCGATGCTGGCCGTCCAACTCTGCCAGGGCCATTGCCCCGTTCAGGAGCTGGCGGCCGAATTCCCTTCGTTCTGCGACCAGGAGACCGAAGTGTTTTCCCGACTGCTCGGCGTCGATGTGCGGCGGCTGTCCACGCTCGCCCGCGGTGGCCACGTCTGCACCACCCATATTCCTGTGGGCCGGGTTACGCCGGCCCACGCCGGGGCAGACACCCCCGGAACCGAACCGATCGTATCCATCCATCAGCAAGAAAGGCCGTGATGACGGATCAAGTAGACCAAAAGAGAATGGCTGAGCCAGCCGTTCCCGAGGCAGTTATCAGCGACATCCTGGAGCGAAACCCCGAGCTCGAAGGCATCGGCAACTATGCGTTCGGTTGGTCCGACAAGAACGACGCCGGCGCCAACGCCAAGCGGGGTCTCAGCGAAGAGGTGGTTCGTGACATCTCGTCGAAGAAAGACGAGCCCGAATGGATGCTTGATCTGCGCCTGAAAGGTCTCAAATACTTCGACCGGAAGCCCATGCCCGCGTGGGGTGCCGACCTTTCCGGCATCGACTTCGACAACATCAAATACTTCGTCCGGTCCACCGAGAAGCAGGCCGGCAGCTGGGAAGAACTCCCCGAGGACATCAAGAACACGTACGAGAAGCTGGGGATCCCCGAGGCCGAGCGTAACCGCCTGGTTTCCGGCGTCGCAGCCCAGTACGAGTCCGAGGTGGTCTACCACCAGATCAACGAGGAGCTCGAACGCCAGGGTGTGATCTTCATGGACACCGACACCGCGCTGAAGGAACACCCCGAGTTCTTCGAAGAATACTTCGGCTCCATCATCCCGGTGGGCGACAACAAGTTCGCCTCACTGAACACGGCCGTCTGGTCCGGTGGTTCGTTTGTGTACGTGCCGCCCGGCGTCCACGTCGAGATCCCGCTGCAGGCCTACTTCCGCATCAACACGGAGAACATGGGCCAGTTCGAGCGGACCCTCATCATCGCCGATGAGGGCTCCTACGTGCACTACATCGAGGGCTGCACCGCCCCGATCTACACGTCCGACTCGCTGCACTCAGCCGTCGTCGAGATTGTGGTGAAGAAGGACGCCCGGGTCCGGTACACCACCATCCAGAACTGGTCGAACAACGTGTACAACCTGGTCACCAAGCGGGCCATCGCCCACGAGGGCGCCACCATGGAATGGGTTGATGGCAACATCGGCTCGAAGGTCACCATGAAGTACCCGGCCGTCTACCTGGTGGGGGAGCACGCCAAGGGCGAGACCCTGTCCATCGCCTTCGCCGGCGAGGGGCAGCACCAGGACACCGGCTCGAAAATGGTGCACATCGCGCCGAACACGAAGTCGTCGATCATCTCGAAGTCGGTGGCCCGTGGCGGTGGACGTGCCGCCTACCGCGGCCTGGTCCAGGTCCGTGAGGGCGCCACCCACTCGGCTAACACGGTGCGGTGCGACGCGCTGCTGGTCGATACAATCTCCCGGTCCGACACATACCCGTACGTCGACATCCGTGAGGACGACGTCACCATGGGCCACGAGGCAACTGTCTCGCGGGTCAGCGAAGAGCAGTTGTTCTACCTGATGTCCCGCGGCATGCCCGAGGACGAGGCCATGGCGATGATCGTGCGTGGGTTTATCGAGCCCATCGCGCGGGAGCTCCCCATGGAGTATGCGCTGGAACTGAACCGCCTGATCGAACTCCAGATGGAAGGGGCAGTAGGCTGACAATGGCTGAAGCTACCCAATTGGACGCGCCAGCGTCCGAAGAGAAGATTGCCATCGACGGTTTCACCGAGGAGGGGGAGAACCTTTCCCCGTTCAACGAGGGCACCAGCCAGCACGGCGCGAAGAAGCACAGCCACGGCGACGCCCCGGTCATCCCCGAAGCGTCCCGCGGTGAGCGGCTCAAGTCCTACAGGCTGGCCGACTTCGCGCCGCTGAACGGCCGCGAAGAGGACTGGCGGTTCACGCCGCTCAAGCGCCTCCGCGGGCTGCATGATCAGCCGCTGACCGGGCAGGGCCCCGCAGTCGAGGTCACCGGCGCCAGTAATGTCACTGTTGAGACGGTAGGCCGAGACGATGCGCGCATCGGGTCCGCCTCGATTCCCGATGACCGGGTGTCGGCAGCCGCCTGGGAAGCGTTCACCGAGGCGACAGTGGTGACCATCCCGGCGGAGATCGTTGCCGACGGCGACATCCAGATCACCGTCACCGGTGTTGACGAGGCCCCCGCCGCGCAGCACCTGATCATCACCGCCGAACGGTTCTCGAAGGCTGTTGTGGTGCTCGATCACCGCGGGAAGACCACCCTTGCGCAGAATGTCGAGATCGTCGTCGGCGACGGTGCTGAATTGACCGTCGTCAGTGTTCAGGAATGGGACGACGACGCCGTCCACACCTCAACGCAGCAGGCGAAGATTGGCCGGAACGCGAGATTCAAGCACGTTGTGGTGAGCCTTGGTGGCGACCTGGTGCGGATGACGCCGTCGTCGCTGTTCACCGGACCCGGGTCCGAGGTGGAGATGTACGGACTGTACTTCGCTGACGCCGGCCAGCACCTTGAGCAGCGGCTCCTGGTGGATCACGCGGTCCCCAACTGCAAGTCCCGCGTCACGTACAAGGGCGCGCTGCAGGGCCAGGACGCGCACACCGTGTGGGTGGGTGACGTGCTGATCCGCAAGGAAGCCGAGGGGACCGACACGTACGAGACCAACCGGAACCTGCTCCTCACCGACGGCACCCGCTCCGATTCGGTGCCGAATCTCGAAATCGAGACCGGTCTGATCGAAGGCGCCGGCCACGCCAGTGCGACCGGCCGGTTCGACGACGAGCACCTGTTCTACCTGATGGCCCGCGGCATCGACGAAAAGACTGCCCGCCGGTTGGTGGTCCGCGGTTTCCTCAACGAGGTCATCCAGCAAATCAAGGTGCCGGCGCTCGAGGAGCGGCTGACCGCCGCCGTCGAGCGCGAACTCGCGGCAGGAAACATCTGATGACCGACGCACCGAAGGGCGAGTTGGTCTGCAATGTCAACGACATCGAGGTCCGGCAGGCCCTGCGCATCCTGATCGACGACTACCCGGTAGCCGTGGTGAAGGACTCCGAAGGTGCCATCCACGCACTGGGGGACACCTGCTCCCACGCTGACATCTCCCTCTCCGAGGGTGACGTCGAGGGCTGCGTCATCGAGTGCTGGGGCCACGGCTCACAATTCGACCTGCGTAGCGGCGCCCCGCTGCAGCTGCCAGCCTACGAACCGGTCCCGGTGTTCGCCCTGGAAATTCACGGCGACGAGGTTTACGTGGACATCTCCACTGTCACCAACGGCGCGGCCGTCCCGGACCTTGGCTAGCCCTACACAACTTTCGACAACCCGGCTCGACCACAGACTGCACACCCTGCCTCGGGCAGGGCGCGAAGGAGAACCACAGATGTCCACCCTCATAATCACTGACCTCCACGTCAGCATTGAAACGGAGCAGGGGGTCAGGAAGCAGATCCTCAAAGGGGTCAGCCTGACCATCAACACCGGCGAGTCACACGCCATAATGGGACCCAACGGTTCCGGCAAGTCGACCCTCGCCTCCACGATCGCCGGTCACCCCCGGTACCTCGTGGACAGCGGAACCATCACCCTCGACGGCGAGAACGTCCTGGACATGAGCGTCGACGAGCGCGCCCGCGCTGGCTTGTTTCTAGCCATGCAGTACCCGGTCGAAATACCCGGTGTCACTATGACGAACTTCCTCCGCACCGCCAAGACAGCTCTCGACGGCAAGGCTCCGAGCCTGCGTCACTGGACCAAGGACGTCAAGGAAGCCATGACGCAGCTGCGTATTGACGCCGACTTCGCCCAGCGTAACGTCAACGAAGGCTTCTCCGGCGGCGAGAAGAAGCGCGTCGAAATTCTCCAGCTCGAGCTCTTCAAGCCCCGCTTCGCCATTCTGGATGAGACCGACTCGGGCCTCGACGTCGATGCGCTGAAGGTGGTGTCGGAGGGCGTCAACCGCGAGCACTCAAAGGGCGGCATGGGCACCCTGTTGATCACCCACTACACCCGGATCCTGCGCTACATCAAGCCGGACTTCGTGCACGTGTTCGTCGACGGCAGGATCGCCGAGCAGGGGGGCCCGGAGTTGGCAGACCGTCTCGAGGCCGAGGGTTACGATCGCTTCGGGGCTTCCGCTCCGGCTCCAGTCGACGCTCCCGCCGGCGCCTAGGAGCGTTGGCATTCGAGCTCGGTACCACTTCGAGAAGGTAGAGAACAATGAGTGAAGTGAACGCGGGACAGACCGCAATCGACGACGTCGAGGAAGCCCTCAAGGACGTAATTGACCCCGAGCTGGGGGTCAATATCGTCGACCTGGGCCTGCTGTACGGCCTGAAGTACGCCGACGACGGCGCTCTGCTGATCGACATGACGCTGACCACTGCGGCGTGCCCGCTGACCGACGTCATTGAGGAGCAGGTCGGTCAGTCGCTGGACGGCGTCGTCGACGACTGGCGCCTGAACTGGGTGTGGATGCCACCATGGGGTCCCGAGAAGATCACCGAAGATGGTCGCGACCAGATGCGGGCCCTCGGGTTCAACATCTAGGCCGGTGCACTAGCCAGGACGCCGCACTAGAGAGCGGCATCCGCAGCAGGAAACAGCAGCCGCCCCAGATATATCTGGGGCGGCTGCCGGTTTCTGCAGCGCTAGCCGATTCGCGGTGCGCCGGGTGTGTCTCCGGAGCCGGACTAATCACCCAGACCGCGGGCCGCCAAGGCTTCGCCGGTCTGGTGGGCGTAGGCGACGGCCCCTATCACCACGGGAATGACGAGAGCACGCGGGTTGCGTTCGAGCCCCCGTGCCTTCGCTGCGTCCCGCACGTCGGCCACCGAACCGACCAGGTAGGGCAGGCTCCTGACCATCAGGGCCAGTGTCAGGCCGAACCGTTCGGGGTCGGCCCCCAATCGCCGAAACGGAACAGCCAGGGCGACCAGGCCGTCCAGCAGTCGCTGGCCCTCAGTGGTCAGGGTGAGCAGGCGTGCCGCCAGTAGACAGGTGGTGATGTTCCCGATCAGTTGCAGTGCTGGCTGCGGCCCGTTCACGATCACCTGGTAGCCGCCGAGGATGACCAGCATGGGCCAGACCGGGGCCAGCGGCCGCCACAGGTGGATCGGCGGCAGCCGGGCGCCGAGGAGATAGCCGGCCACCACCACGAGCAGCGCTGCACCGGTGAGCGCTGGGGTGTTCACGAGCAGCACGCTGGTCGACAGGAGCAGGACGGCGAGGCCCTTCGTCCATAGGGGGAGCCGGTGGAGCACGGAGTCGCCGTCAACATAGGTGCCCAACAGGCTGGCATGCCCCCTCATGGACTGGTGTTCGGCAGTGGTGCGTCACGGTGGAGGCTACGGTACCTGTCGATGGCGTCCCGGGGGTCGCCGTCGAACACCAGCCGCCCGGCGTCGATCACCAGCACCCTGTCGCTGTCGCCGGCGAAGTCGAGGTCGTGGGTGGTGAAGACGACCTGCTGGTCCAGCGAGCGGAACAGGCTGCGGACCCGCCGCTCGTTCCGCAGGTCGAGGAGGGTGGTCGGCTCATCGGCCACGAGGATGTCAGGGTCGACGGCGAGCACGGTGGCCAGCGCCATCAGCTGACGTTCCCCGCCCGAGAGGTCATAGATGCTTTGATCGGCCAGCGGGGCAAGCCCGAAGCGATCGAGCACCGCCAGGGCAGCCGTCCGCCGTTCGGCCGGGTGGCGGATTTTCGCGCGGAGGGACAGCTCAACATCTTCGCGACCCGTGGGCATCACCAGTTGCGACAGGGGATCGGTGAAGACAAACCCGACGCGCTGCCTGACCGCCCGGCCGGCCTTCACCGTGTCGAGCCCTCCAACAAGGACCCGTCCGGCGGACGGCGTGATCAGCCCGTTGAGGAGCTTGAGTAGCGTCGACTTCCCTGACCCGTTGGCACCGATCACCGCAATCCTGCGCTCGGAAAGGGTGAGGGTGAGCGGCTCAAGGATCTGGCGGGGGTCTACCGGGCCCTCGACGCTGACGGCTGCACCCTCGAAAGCGATCATGGTTGGGGCCCCGTTCCCGGGCTCAGCGAGTGGATTCGGGTGCCGGTCTGGCTGGCCGCCAGCGGCCGCCGAGCAGCCGCGGGAACGCACGATGCACGCTGAGCCCGATCGCTGCCGCCGCAAGATTCTTCAGGGCGTCGCCCGGCAGGTAGATCGCGTCGGCCAGCACGGCCGTCACGAAATCCAGCTTGCCGTTGATGATCAGGCCGGCGATACCCAGGGGATGGATCACCAGCAGGCTGGTGACCATGCAGGCCGCAAACAGGGCGGCGTACCGGAACCGTCGTACCCGGGTCAGGGCCAGCCGGGCCAGGAACCCGGCGACGACGGCAGCGAGGGGGAAGGCGAGCAAGTACCCGGCGGACGGCCCAGCGAGAACCCCAACCCCGCCGGTGAACCCGCTGAAGATCGGTAGACCGGCCAAACCGACCAGAACATACAGCGCGACGGCGGCACCGCCTCGGGCGGGACCGAGCACAATGCCGGTCACCATCACGGCAAGGGTCTGGAGGGTGATGGGTACGCCGAGCGGCCCGGCGGGGATAGCAGGTAGGATTGCTAGAGCGGCCACCATGGCCGCGAAGACCGCGATCAGCGAAAGATCTGTGGCATTCCAGCGGTGCCTGGCGTGGGTGGCATCATCCCCGGCGGCCGTCGCGGGAACCTGATTCTTCAGACGCATGGTGACTCTTCCTGTTAGTTATCGACAACAGTGTGCCGTCACTTACTGAGATTAGTGCCCCCGGTTTCTATTTCTCTTGTAGGTTTCCTACAAATTTAGGTACCCAGCAACCACCCGATGATGCGGATCCGTTCCATTGAAAGGCCACGTAATTGATTACCGTTTCGAACTTAGAGCTGCGCGCGGGAGCGCGCCTGCTTATGGATGCGGTGTCATTCCGTGTTGACCGCGGGGACAAGATTGGGCTGGTGGGACGCAACGGCGCCGGTAAGACCACGCTGACCCGTGTCCTGGCTGGCGAGGGGCTCCCCGCCGGCGGCTCCGTCACCCGGAAGGGCGAGATCGGGTACCTTCCGCAGGACCCGCGGACGCCGAACATGGAGCAGCTTGCCCGGGACCGGATCCTGTCCGCCCGGAACCTCGATGTCGTCGTCACCAAGCTCCGCGCCGCCCAGGAGGACATGGCGAGCGAGAACAACTCGGTGCGGGATAAGGCCATGGCGCGCTACGACCGGATCGAGGCCGAGTTCCTCGCCCACGGCGGGTATGCTGCGGAAGCCGAGGCAGCCGCCATTTCCTCGAACCTGGCCCTGCCAGACCGCATCCTCAACCAGCCGCTGTCCACCCTCTCCGGTGGCCAGCGGCGACGCGTCGAGCTCGCACGCATCCTGTACTCCGGCGCTGAGACGATGCTCCTCGACGAGCCGACCAACCACCTCGACGCCGACTCCATCACCTGGTTGCGCGAATTCCTGAAGAATCACCAGGGCGGTCTGATCGTGATCAGTCACGATGTGGACCTGCTCGAGGCTACGGTGAACAAGGTGTTCCACCTGGACGCCAACCGCGCCACCATCGACATTTACAACATCGGCTGGAAACGGTACCTGCAGCAGCGGGAAACCGATGAGCGTGCGCGGAAGCGGGAGCGCGCGAACACCGAGAAGAAGGCCCAGGTCCTGATGGACCAGGCCAACAAGATGCGCGCCAAGGCCACCAAGGCAGTGGCCGCGCAGAACATGGCGAAGCGCGCTGAGCGGCTGCTCGGTGGTCTCGAGGCGGTCCGTGCGCAGGACCGCGTCGCCGCCCTGCGGTTCCCCGAGCCCTCACCGTGCGGCAAGACTCCGATGACCGCCGAGGGGCTCAGCAAGTCCTACGGGTCACTGGAAATCTTTACCGACGTTGACCTTGCCATCGACCGTGGATCGAAGGTAGTGATCCTTGGACTGAACGGTGCGGGGAAGACCACCCTGCTGCGGATGCTCGCCGGCGTCGACAAGCCTGACACGGGCGAAGTCATTCCCGGGCATGGCCTGAAGGTGGGCTACTACGCCCAGGAGCACGAAACCCTCGACACCGAGCGGACCGTCCTTGAGAACATGCGCTCCTCCGCGCCGGACATGAAGGACGCCGAAGTGCGCGGCGTCCTCGGGTCCTTCCTGTTCACCGGCGACGACGTCGACAAGCCCGCCGGGGTGCTCTCCGGTGGCGAGAAGACCCGTCTGGCCCTAGCAACGATCGTCGCGTCCTCAGCCAATGTGCTGCTGCTCGACGAACCAACCAACAACCTCGACCCTGCCAGCCGGGCCGAGATCCTCGGGGCGCTGCGCAACTACAGTGGCGCCGTCGTCCTCGTGAGCCACGATGAGGGGGCCGTCGAGGCGCTTAACCCTGAACGGGTGGTGCTCCTGCCGGACGGCGTCGAGGACCTGTGGAGCGACGACTACCTCGACCTGGTCACGATGGCCTAGAAGCCCCGCGCGTCGAGGTAGGCGTCTTCCTCTTCCTCGGCGGTGGGCCGCCGCCGCCTGCGGGCGGGCGCCGTCGGGACGATTCCATTGGCTTCTGCGGCTTCTTCCTCATCGGCGCGCTGCTGCTGCCGGGCGGCGTAGCCGAAGCCGACGAACAGCAAACCGCCGAAAGCGAACCATTGCATCGAGTAGGACAGGTGCGGTCCGGCGTCCAGCGACGGCCGGGGGAAGATCCGCGGCGAGGTGGCGGGTGCTGGGCTTTCGGCTGACATCAGGCCGTAGGCGCCGGTCTGCACCTCATAGTCGACAACTTCCGCGTACCGGTCGAGATTGATGGATGCGATCTGCCCCTCCGGTGCGCCGCGGTCCAGTTGCGGCTCGCCGGGCTTGATCCGGGCGGTCACCGTAACTTCGCCGGTCGGCGGCTGGGGGAACGCGTCAGGGCGCCCCGCCTCGTTGTTGCCGATGGGAAGCCACCCGCGGTTGATGATCACCGCGGACCCGTCCGCCAGCTGGAGCGGCACCAGCACCTCATAGCCGGGCCGTCCGCTGAAGGGGCGGTTGCGGACCACCAGTTGATTGGCCGTGTCATACGTGCCGGTCAGCTCGACGGGCTGCCATTCCTTGGCGGGGTCAAACGATCTGAAGTCTGCTGAGCCGGGGTCGTACGGTGGTGCTGGCTGGTCGTAGTTGGCTTCGATCCGTTCGATCGTTTCGGCGAGCTGGTCGCTGCGGTCCAGCTGCCACAGGCCCAAGGCGCTGCACGCCGCTGCCAGAAGGACGACCAGCGCCAGCCAACCCAACCAGCGGGGCGAGAAGAGAAAGCGGTACATCTAGACGGTATTCCCTGCTGCCTCAGCCGGGAGGGGAAGGGTTTCCTTCCACAGGCCTCGGGTCTGGAGATAGTCTTCCAGCCAGTCGCGGTGCTCCCCGCAGGCGACCCACACCTTCCGGCGGTCGGGGGTGTGGATTTTGGGGTTGTTCCAGAGCAGCTGCCAGCTGGCGGGCACCCTGCAGGCCTTGCGGGAGCAGACGGCGTCGGCCGGTCGGCCGGTCGGCTCAGGAGAGGCAGGGTTGAGCTGCTGCAACTGGTCGAGGAGGTTCATGCGGTGGGTAGCCCTCTGTCTTGGTTGACGCTGTCGTGATTGACGCTGTCGTGGTTGACGCTCAGATGAATGTCGTGATCTATGTCGCTACCGTGGACGACGACGTCGTCGTCGTCGTCGTCGTCGTCGTCGTTAATAATTTCGCCCTGCAGCACATCGTCGACGGGCTCCGGTGATTCCGCCGGTTTCGGCGACTCCAGCGCGGGGACCGGCACGTTATCGATCAGGGATTGGCTGTGCGGCAGATCGCTGGTGTCGGACCCGCCATTGGCGAAGATGACCGCGAAATAGGGGAGCACCACGGCGCCGGCAATCATGACCCACTGCAGCCAGCCCTCGACGAAAAACACCAGGATGATGCACACCAGCCTGATGCCCATCGAAATCGAATACTTGATCATCCGCCCGCGGATTTCATCGCTGTGCGGATTTCGTGCATCGGTAATGCTGTGTACGTCTGCGTTGTGCCGGATCTGCTTGCTCATCACACTCCAAGGGACCTCTCCATTGTGTCACTCAGTGACCTAGTTGTTAAAAGCCTGGGAGACCCCGAAGGTTCCCTGCGGCATTGGTGCAGTTCAGCGGGTGCCAGCTAGGATCGGCAGGGATAGTTGAAGCAATGATTCTGGAGGAATCCGTGGCAGAGGCCCAGCAGGGACGCAGTGTTTTGGTAACCGGAGGCAACCGCGGCATCGGCCTTGCCATTGCGCGTGCGTTTGTGGACAACGGTGATCGGGTGGCCATCACCTACCGCGGCGGAGAGGTCCCCGAGGGCCTCCTTGGGGTGAAAGCCGACGTGACGAGCGAAGAGCAGGTCGACGCCGCGTTCACTGCCGTGGAGGAAGCCCACGGTCCGGTCGAGGTACTGGTCGCCAACGCCGGCATGACCCGCGACACCCTTCTGCTCAGGATGAGCGAATCCGACTTCACCGACGTCATCGACACGAACCTTACCGGCGCGTTCCGCGTGATCAAGCGGGCATCGAAGGGAATGATCCGGCTCCGCAAGGGCCGCGTCGTGCTGATTTCATCGGTCACCGGGCTGTACGGGGCGCCAGGCCAGATCAACTACTCGGCGTCCAAGGCGGGCCTGATCGGCATCGCCAGGTCGCTCACCCGCGAGCTCGGCTCCCGGGGAATCACCGCCAACGTGGTGGCGCCGGGCTTCATCAACACGGACATGACTGCCGAACTGCCCGAGGACACCCGCAAAAACTACCTTGCCACCATCCCCGCCCGCCGGTTCGCCGAACCCACCGAGGTGGCCAACGTGGTGCGGTGGATTGCGAGCGACGACGCCGCCTACATCTCCGGGGCGATCATCCCCATCGATGGCGGCCTCGGCATGGGCCACTAAGCGCACACCGACCGGTATCACTAGCTTTCACCACCAAGAGTTCACCGACTTAGAGGAGTACCCCCATGGCTGCGCTGAATGGCACAACCGCAATCGTCACCGGATCATCACGCGGAATCGGGGCCGACGTCGCGAAACTGCTCGCCGACCAGGGTGCCGCCGTCGTGGTCAACTACCGTCAGAAGGCTCCCCGCGCCGCGAAGGTGGTGGCGGGGATTGAGGCTGCAGGAGGGAAGGCCGTCGCCGTCGGCGCCGACCTGACCACCGCGGAAGGGGCAGCCGCACTGATCCAGGCCGCGGTGGATACGTTCGGTGGTCTGGGCCTGTTGGTCCTGAACGCGTCGGGAGGCATGGAGTCGGGCGTCGAGGAGGATTACGCGCTGAAGCTGAACCGCGATGCGCAGGTCACCATGCTGAAGGCGGCGGTGGAGGTGATGCCTGCGGGGTCCCGCGTGGTCTTCATCACCAGCCACCAGGCACACTTCATCAACACCGTTCCCACCATGGAAGCCTACGAGGCGGTGGCCCGCAGCAAGCGGGCCGGCGAGGACGCCCTCCGCGAGCTCCTCCCGGAACTGGAGGCCAAGGGCATCACGCTCGTCGTGGTGTCGGGTGACATGATCGAGGGAACCGTGACCGCGACCCTGCTGGACCGGGCTACCCCCGGCGCCATCGAAGCGCGTCGCGAGCAGGCGGGGCGCCTGTACTCGGTCGCCGAGTTCGCCGCCGAGATCGCGAAGATGGCCACTGCGGACGTTCCGAGCGGGCACACCGAGTATGTCGGCGGTTACGAGTACTTCACGAAGTAGCCTGCCCGGGCACCCCCGGATCTCATGATCGGTTTTGGGGCTAGTGGCGGATGAAGTGCTTCACGACGTCCAGGAAGGGTAGGTCGACGGCGACGTCGGCTGCCTCGCGCACCGCCGGCTTCGCGTTGAACGCCACCCCGAGCCCAGCTGCCCCGAGCATGTCGAGGTCATTGGCGCCGTCGCCGACGGCGATCGTCCGCTCCATCGGGACTCCCGCCGCCGCGGCCCAGCGGCGGAGCGAGCGTTCCTTCGCCGCGCGGTCCACGACCGGACCGACCACCTCCCCGGTAAGGTGCCCGCTGCTGACTCCCAGCAGGTTCGCCTCGGCATAGGTTAGGCCGAGTTGTGCGGCGAGCGGGTCCAGCAGTTGGGCGAAGCCGCCCGAAACCGCTGCGACCGCGTGACCGGCAGCCAGGTAGGCACTCACCAGGTCCTCGGCGCCGTCGCTGAGCTCAATCGTTGCCCCCACCTCGGCCAGGACGCCAACAGGCAGCCCTTTGAGTACTGCCACCCGGGATCTGAGGCTCTGCGCGAAGTCAATTTCACCCCGCATCGCCGCGCCGGTGACCGCCGCCACCTCAGCCTCCTTGCCGGCGTGGGCGGCCAGCAACTCGATGACTTCCTGGCGGATCAGCGTGGAATCCACGTCCATGATCAGCAACTTCCGTCCCCTGCCCACCAGCGGGGGAGGGACGACGGCGCAGCTCAGGTCCCGCGTCAGGTGGGGCTGCACCGCGTTCCGCAGGTCGTCGGCACTGCCGTCGAAGGAGACGAACACTGTGGACGCCTGAAACCGCGGGGCGCCAGAGTTTTCCAGTTCGATGATCTCGGCACCGGTGTTCTGGACGGCGCCCTGGACAGCGATCAGGAAATCATCGGGGAGCTGCACACCGTAACTGACGACACCGAATTCCCTGGGCATATTCCTCCACTTTCACCATTCGTCGCAGACCGCAGCGGTCAGCGCCTCTCAGCCATTATTGCCGGGCAACGGCCGGGCCCCGAAATTGTTCCCCGGGTAGCGCAGGACGCCGGCCCGCCTGCTGTCCCGGCCCGCCGCCGCCCGCCCGCGCGCCGGACCACCACCGTTTCGCGTTTGCCACCGCAATTGGCCTAATGTCTAGTGCTATGAGTGATGTTCTTGAGTTAGCTGGGGTAAGCCTCGTCCGGGGCGGCAAGACGCTGCTGGACAGTGTGGACTGGCAGGTCAAGGACGGCGAACGCTGGGTGATCATGGGCCCCAACGGTGCAGGAAAAACCACTCTGCTGCAGGTCGCCGGAGCCCGCATTCACCCCACCCAAGGTGTCGCCGGGATCCTTGACGAAGTGCTCGGCGCTGTTGACGTCTTCGAGCTGCGGCCCCGCATCGGGCTCGCCTCAGCCGCCCTCGCCGCCCAGATCCCCGAGCAGGAAACTGTGCTGAACGTGGTCATTACCGCTTCCTATGGTGTGACCGGCCGGTGGCGTGAACAGTATGAGAAGCAGGACGCCCGGCGGGCGCTGGCTTTGCTTGACGCCTGGGGCATGTCGACTTTCATGAACCGTCCGTTCTCCTCCCTGAGTGAGGGCGAACGCAAGCGGGTCCAGATCGCCCGCGCCCTGATGACCGATCCCGAGCTGCTGCTTCTCGACGAGCCTGGCGCCGGGCTCGACCTGGCCGGCCGGGAAGACCTGATTACCCGGCTCGCTGCCCTGGCCCAGGACGAGGAATCACCGGTCATGATTCTGGTGACCCACCACCTCGAAGAAGTGCCGCCGGGATTCACCCACGCCATGCTGCTGCGCGACGGCGGGGTGGTAGCGTCCGGCCCGATCGAGACGGTCTTCACGGAGGAACACCTCAGCGCGGCCTTTGACGTCCCCCTCGACGTTCGCCAGCAGGACGGCCGCTACACCGCGGTCGCCCGCTCCCGCGCGTAACGGCCGGGGAACCTGCCCGTGGATCTGCTCCAGGGCGCCCTGATTTTCGTGGCCGGCCTGTGGGCCGGTGCCATCAACACGATTGTCGGCTCGGGGACCCTCGTCACCTTTCCGGTCCTCCTGGCGCTGGGGTTCGCCCCGGTCACCGCGACGATCAGCAACGCGATGGGCCTGATCGCTGGCGGCGTCTCGGGAACCTGGGGGTACCGGCGCGAACTCACTGGTCTCCGCTCAACCATCCTCAAGTTGCTGCCCGCATCGGTTCTGGGCGGCATCACTGGAGCCGCCCTGCTGCTGAATTTACCCGAGCAGGTCTTCGAACTTGCGGCGCCAATCCTGATCATCATTGCCTTGGGCTTTGTGATCTTCCAGCCGACACTGCAACGCAGGGTCCTCCTGCGCGCGAAGCTGAGAGGATCCAGCGGATCCCACCCGGTGGGGCTCACCATCCTGGTGTATCTGGCAGGCGTGTACGGCGGCTACTTCGTGGCGGCGCAGGGCATCCTGCTGGTAGGTATCCTCGGCATCTTCCTGCACGGCACCATCCAGAACGCCACCGCCGTCAAGAATCTGTTGGTACTCGCGGTGAACGTGGTGGCCGGCATCTCCTACATGCTTTTCGCCTTTGACCGGATCAACTGGTGGGTGGTCTTGCTCATCGCCGTCAGCTCGCTCATCGGAGGCTTCCTGGGCGCCCTGATCGGGCGCCGGCTACGACCAGTGATTCTGCGCTCCATCATCGTTGCGCTGGGCCTGGTGGCCCTCTACATTATGGTTGCACGGCTGGTCACCGGATGAGCATCAACCGCCTGACCGACCCGGCCGATCCACGGGTGTCGGATTACACGTCCCTCACCGACACTCAGTTGCGACGGCGGAAAGAGCCCGCGGAGGGGCTCTACATCGCCGAAAGCACCAAAGTGCTCCGCCGGGCGATCGACGCCGGTCACACACCTCGGTCCTTCTTCCTGACCGACAAGTGGCTACCGGACCTGCAGGACCTCGTGGACCGGTTCCCCGACGTTCCGGCGTTCATCGGAACGGAGCAGATCCTCGAGCACATCACCGGTTTCCATCTGCACCGCGGAGCATTGGCCGCGATGGACCGTCCACAGCCTCTGGCCCTCGACGACGTACTGTCCGGCGCCCACCGTATCGCCGTCCTCGAGGACATCGTCGACCACACCAACCTGGGCGCCATCTTCCGGTCCGCCGCGGCACTGGGAGTCGACGCCGTAGTGATCAGCCCCCGCTGCGCCGACCCGCTCTATCGCCGGGCCATCCGCGTGAGCATGGGAGCCGTCTTTCAGGTGCCCTGGGTCAGGTTGACCGAATGGCCTGCCCCGTTGGGCGACCTGCAGCGGGCCGGGTTTGTGGTGGCGGGCCTGGCACTCGGGGAGCAGACCATCAACCTTGACAAGCTCAGCGCGGCACGCCACGACCGGCTCGCGCTGGTCCTCGGGACCGAGGGGGACGGCCTCTCCCAGGCGAGCCTCGACGTCGCCGACCACAGCGTGCAGATCCCCATGCGGGCGGGCGTCGACTCGCTCAATGTGGCGGCCGCCAGCGCCGTCGCGTTCTGGGAATGCCGCCCGCGCTAGGCGAGCCACGCACGCCTGTAGTGCTTTGGCCCCGGCGGCGTCACGTGCGGTAGAGTAGGTAGCTGGTCCCTGGGCCAGCCAACGTATTCAACCCCCTTGTGTCTGGCCAAATCCAGGCAACTAACGAAGGTAACACTGTGAAGTCTGATACCCACCCCAAGTACTCAGCGGTCGTTTTCCGTGACCTCGCGTCCGAGAAGTCATTCCTGACCAGGTCCACCGTGACCTCCAAGAAGACCATTGAATGGGAAGACGGCAACACCTACCCACTGGTCGAGGTCGAAATCTCCTCCGAGTCGCACCCTTTCTACACCGGCAAGCAGCGGATCATGGACTCCGCTGGCCGCGTGGAGCGCTTCAACGCCCGCTTCAAGGGCTTCGGCAAGAAGTAACTGCCGACAGCAGACTGGTCTGCCGGATGGGTCCGGACCGCTTCGGCGGTCCGGGCCATCTTTCGTTCACCCCACTTTCCAGCCGTTCAAGGAGTGCTCCCCATGACCAGCCAGCCACCTGTCGGACCCCTACACGGTGAGTACAAGGTGCCCGGCGGCAAGCTGGTCGCGGCGGACTTCGAGGTCATTGACGGCGCACTGACCGGCGTGTCCATCAACGGCGATTTTTTCCTTGAACCCGACGAGGCGCTCGATGACATTAACGCGGCTCTGGAGGGGCTCCCCGCTGGTGCCTCGCACGGCGAGCTGACTGCCGCCGTCGCGCAGGGCCTGGATCCGGCAGCACAGCTGTTTGGTTTCTCGCCGGAGGCGGTGGCTACGGCCCTCCGCCGGGCCCTCGGGCTGGCCACCGGGTGGGCCGACCACGAATGGGACATCATTGGGCCTACCCCGCTGTCCACCGAGATGCATGTGGCGATGGATGAGGTGCTGACCCGGGATGTGGGTGATGGGCGCCGCAATCCCACGCTGCGGTTCTGGGAGTGGGAATCGCCGTCGGTGGTGATTGGGAGTTTCCAGTCGATGCGTAACGAGGTCGACCCCGGCGGCGTGGCGCGGCATGGGGTGACAGTGGTCCGGCGGATCAGCGGCGGCGGAGCCATGTTCATGGAGCACGGCAACGCCATCACCTACTCCCTATACCTGCCGCAGACGCTGGTGGACTCCTTGAGCTTCGCCGAGTCATATCCATTCCTTGACGCCTGGGTGATGGACGCGTTGCGAACCCTTGGGATCGAGGCCTGGTATCAGCCACTCAACGACATCGCGACCGACGTCGGCAAGATTGGCGGTGCCGCCCAGAAGCGGCTGAGCAACGGCGGCATGTTGCACCACGTCACCATGTCCTACGACATCGACGCCGACAAGATGCTCCAGGTGCTGCGCATCGGCAAGGAAAAACTATCCGACAAGGGCACCCGGAGCGCGAAAAAACGGGTTGACCCGCTCCGCCGCCAGACCGGCCGGTCCCGGGAGGACATCATCAAGGTCATGATTGACACCTTCCGGGCGAAGTACGGAGCACGCGATTCGACGTTCACCGACGACGAGCTGGCACGTGCCGAGCGGCTGGTCGAGGAGAAGTTCGGCACCTCTGAGTGGCTGTACCGGGTGACCTAGAAACCGTCTGCCGGGTTTTCAGGAGTGCTTTTCCTGGGCATTCAAGGACCGCAGCAGGTGGTCGCGTTCCTCGACGACAATCCGGCGCAGGGCCGACGGAGAAGAACTGTGGGTTGCGAGCCAGGCGTCGGCGGCCAACACCACCCGGTGCTTACGGGCCGGTAGGCCGGGCGTCAGATCCTGCGAGCCGGGAAACAGGCCACGCACAATCCGGCTGGCCATTTCGATGCCCAGCGTGTCCCAGACCCGTCCGATTTCAGCGAAGTAGGGGTCCACATACGGGTCCCGCAGGTCGCTGGGGCCCTCCACGAAACCGGCGATCGTCGCTGAGAGCAGCTCGTTGGACAACCGGGTGTCGAACACTGCCTCCCGCCACGCTTTCTCCTTGATGGCCGGGTCCGGCACCGAGGTGGACGCCCTGGTGAAACCCGTTTTGCCTGCGGCGGTGCGGTCGCGGCCCAGTTCCGCTTCAAGTTCGGGCCCCGCCGCCTTGCCCTGCGCGGCCAGGGCCTGCCACAGGAGCCAGCGCAGCTCGGCATCCACGGCAAGCCCGGGGACCGTCGCCTCCTGACCGTCGAGCAGGTCTCGGAACAGCCCGACATAGGTGTCGCTGTGCAGGCCCAGGGCCGCTGCCGCCCGAGCCCAGACCAGCTGCAGGTCGGAGGCGGGTTCGGCGGCGTGCAGTCCGTCCACCACGAAACCGAACAGGTGCTCCCGCAGCCCGGCACGCGCTCCCGCAGCCGCGTAGTGTTCGACCGCATAGTGGGCGTTCCGGAGCATCACCTGCAGGGCTCCGACACCGGCTTCCAGTGGCGCTGCGAGTTGCACCGCACCCATATAGTCCACAGCGGATAAGGCCGCGTCGCGGGTATTCGACCACAGTGCGGCCTGGCAGACAGCGCGCGCCAGCGGCTCGTCGAGGCGGCCCACGCTGGCCAGCAGGGTGGTCAGGGACCGGTCGTCGAAGCTGATCTTCGCGTAGGTCAGGTCGTCGTCGTTGATGAGGAGCAGATCGGGCTGGGCGGTGCCGACCAGCTCCGGGACGGCCGTCAGGTCTCCGTCCACCCGGACCTCGACCATCCCGGTGCGCACCAGTGCGCCGTCGCTGAGGCTAAACAGTCCCAGCCGCAGCTGGTGTGGGCGGAGTGCCGACTCGCCGGTGACTGGGTCGATGGCGTTCTGGCGGATGAGCACCGAGCGGTAGGCTCCGTCGCCGTCGACCTCCACCTCGGCGCCCAACAAGGGCACGCCCGAGGTCTGTAGCCATTGCCGGGCCCAGCCGGCCATGTCCTGGCCGGTCGCAGCGGTGAGCGCCGAGAGGAGGTCGGACAGCCGGGTATTGCCGAAGGCATGGGTGGCGAAGTAGGCCCGGGCCGCGGCGAAGAACGCCTCGCTGCCGGCGTAAGCCACCAGCTGCTTCAGGACCGAGGCACCCTTGGCGTAGGTGATGCCGTCGAAGTTCTGTTTGGCGGCCTCAAAGTCGACGATGTCAGCGGTGATGGGGTGGGTGGACGGCAGTTGGTCCTGCAGATAAGCCCAGGCCTTCCGCCGGTTGGCGAAGCTCACCCAGGAGATGGCCGAACCGGTGGCCTCGGCGACGGCCAGCGCGCCCATGTAGTCGGCGAAGGATTCCTTGAGCCACAGGTCGTCCCACCAGAACATCGTGACCAGATCGCCGAACCACATGTGGGCCATCTCGTGGAGGATGGTGTTGGCGCGGGCCTCGTACTGGTCGTGGGTGGCCTTGGACCGGAAAATGTAGGCTTCGGTGAAGGTCACCAGGCCCGGGTTTTCCATCGCGCCGAGGTTGTATTCGGGGACGAACGCCTGCTCATATTTGCCGAACGGGTACGGGTAGTCGAACCGAGAGTGAAAGTAGTCGAGGCCTTGTTTCGTGACGTCGAAGATGGTGTCCGTGTCGAATGAGCCGGCCAGGGACGCCCTGCAATACAGTCCGAGTGGCACCTCAAGGGTTGAGCCGTCCGACATGGTCCCAGTCCAGTGGTCGGCTGCAGTGAAGTACGGGCCGGCGAGGATCGTGGTGATGTAGGTGGAGATCCGCTCGGTCGGGGCGAAGTGCCACACCGCGATGCCGTCCCCGGCGGTGTCCCGTGCGGTTTCGGCGCCGTTAGAGGCGACTGTCCATTCGGCGGGCGCGCTGACGGAGAAGGTGAAGGCCGCCTTGAGGTCGGGCTGCTCAAAGTTGGCGAATACCCGGCGGGCGTCGGCCGGTTCGTACTGCGTGTAGAGATAGGTCTCGCCGTCGGCGGGATCTGTGAAGCGGTGCATGCCCTCGCCGCTCCGGCTATAAAGAGCCGTACCCGTGACGGTGACGGTGTTGTCCGCGGCCAGCCCCGGGAGGGTGATCCGTGCGCCGTCGACGACGACGGCCGGGTCCAGGTCGCTGCCGTTGAGGTTAACCGAGTGGACTGTCCCGGCGATGAAGTCCATGAAGGTTTCGCTACCCGGCTCGGCGCAGGCGAACCTGACCGTCGATCGGGACCGGAACCCGGCGGTGTCGGGGTCAGCGGCGGTGCTCAGGTCCAGGTGGACCTCGTAGCTGTCGACGCTCAGGAGAGTAGACCGGTGGGCCGCTTCATCGCGGCGGAGATTTTCGTTCATCACCCGGTCATTCAATCACGGCTGACCGACGGTGCCCCTGCTGGGGTCGATCGACTCCTACCCCTGATCGCAAGCGATGGTCCGGGCAGTCCGCCGCGACACAAGCTCGCCCAGCGACTCTCTCCGCGCTGCCGGATCGCAATGCCTTGCCGGGTCGCAGAATCGGGCCCGTCATGTGACCTACTGCACAATATGTAATAGAGGAAATCCGTGGCAATGTTGACGCCATGTCCGACCTCTTCGAAGATTATGCAGCAGCAGCCAGCCGAACCCCCGCGTTCGACGAAATGTTCGCTCCCGGCCAACTGGCCCGCAGCGAGTATAGCCAGGTGGCCGCCGCCCTCAACGAACTGAACCTCGCCGATGTCACTGCCCGCGCCGATTCAATGGCCCGCACCTTCCTCGATCGCGGAGTCACGTTCGACTATGCGGGGGAGGAGCGGCCGTTCCCGTTGGACATTGTGCCGCGCGTCATCTCCGGCACCGACTGGCAGGTTCTCGAGCAGGGGGTCACGCAGCGGGTTCGCGCGCTTGAAGCCTTCCTCAACGACGTCTACGACAAGATGTCAGTGGTGGCCGACGGAGTCATTCCCCGCCGCCTCATCACCTCCAGTGCCCACTTCCACCGGCAGGTGTCGGGCTTCGACCCCGCAGGCGGGGTACGGGTCCACATCTCAGGGATCGACGTCGTCCGAGACCAGGAGGGCACGTTCCGGGTCCTCGAAGACAACGTCCGCGTCCCGAGCGGGGTGAGCTACGTGCTGGAGAACCGGCGAGCCATGGCCAAGGGGCTGCCCGAGGCCTTCGGGCAGCAGCACATCCGGCCGGTCGAGGAGTACCCGCGGCGGCTCCTTGCAGCGCTCCGCAAGACGGCGCCGTCGTCGGCTGAAGACCCAACCGTGGTGGTCCTTACCCCCGGCGTGTTCAACTCCGCCTACTTCGAACACACGCTGCTTGCGGGCTTGATGGGCGTTGAGTTGGTGGAGGGCCGCGACCTGATTTGCCGCGGCAACCGCGTCTACATGCGCACCACCGCTGGCGAACAGCGCGTCGACGTCATCTACAAACGGATCGACGACGAATTCCTCGATCCCCTGCACTTCCGCGCTGATTCAATGCTCGGCTGTCCCGGGCTGGTCAACGCGGCCCGCGCCGGCACAGTCACCATCGCCAACGCGCTGGGCAACGGGGTGGCCGACGACAAACTGGTCTACACCTACGTCCCCGACCTGATTCGGTACTACCTCGCCGAAGAACCCATCATCGCCAATGTTGACACCTACCGGCTGGAGGATCCGGCTGCCCGCGAAGAGGTACTGGACCGGCTGGATGAGCTGGTAGTTAAACCGGTGGACGGCTCCGGCGGCAAGGGTCTGGTCATCGGCCCCGACGCGTCGAAGGACGAGTTGGACGCGCTGCGGGAGCGGATTATCACTGATCCCCGCGGCTGGATTGCCCAGCCCGTCCTGCAGTTGTCAACGGTTCCCACCATGTCCGGCGGGCAGTTCAGCCCTCGCCATGTGGACCTGCGCCCGTTCGCCGTGAACGACGGCGACGATGTCTGGGTGCTCCCCGGCGGTCTGACCCGGGTGGCCATGAAGGAGGGGTCGCTGATTGTCAATTCGAGCCAAGGCGGCGGATCCAAGGACACCTGGGTGGTCGACGAACAGAACCAGGCGCCGGTGCGTCCGGTGATCGACACCGTTCGACGGCCGGTTCAGGAGCGGGTCTGGCCGATTGAGTCCGGGTGGCAGGACCGGCAACCTGAACAGCAACAGCAACAACTGGGGTCTGCCGATTGTCTAGCCGGGGCTGGCCGCCCGAATCATGGAGAGGAGACAGTCGATGCTTAGCCGGATCGCCGAATCGCTGTTCTGGATTGGTCGCTACGTGGAGCGGGCTGATGGGACCGCCCGTATTCTCGACGTCCACCTGGAGCGTCTGAACCAGATGCCGCGGGCCGAACAGCGGGACGTGTCCCGTCAGTTGCTGGGCGTCATGGGCAGCCGGGCAGACGGCGAAGAGCTTGAATTGTCTGACCTGTTGCAGTCGCTGGCCTACGACAGGACCAGTACCACCTCGATCGCCGGCGCTTTGGGCGCGGCACGGGAGAACGCCCGACGGGCACGGGAGACTGTGTCCGGCAGCGTCTGGGAGAGCCTCAATACGACGTGGTACGGCCTGACCCAGCATCGGAAGGATGTGGTGGGCACCTACCGGTTCTGCCACTGGGTGGTTGAACGCACGGCAATGATCCGTGGGTTGTCGGACACCACGATGAGCCATGACGAGAGCTGGCAGTTCCTGGTGCTGGGCCGCAGCCTCGAGCGGGCCGACATGACTGCGCGCATGCTTTCCACCCACGACGTGCACGCTGCTGGCATGTCCTGGGTCAACATGCTGCGTTGCGCCGGCGCGTACGAGTCCTTTTTGCGCACCCGCAGGGCATCGTTCGGGGACCAGCAGGCGGCGGAGTTCCTGCTGCTGGACCGGTTGTTCCCCCGCTCGATTGTGTACGCTCTCAGCGACGCCGAGAAGTGCCTGATTAACCTCAACCCTGCGTATCGCAGGGTCGGGTTCATCAACGATGCGAGCCGCATTGTGGGGCAGGCCAGGACGTTCCTTGAGTTCCACCAGACCGACGATCTGATGGCTGAGTTGCCCGAGCACATGGAACGCGTCCAGAAGGCCTGTGCGCAGGCTTCCGACGCGATCTCACGCACCTACTTTTCCCAGGCTGACGAACTGGCCTGGGTGGGAGAACTTTCATGACCCGCCTGCTCATAACCCATCGCACTGGCTACAACTACGTGCGCAAGGTCGCCCTGTCCTACAACGAAGCACGTATGACCCCACTGACCGATCCTCAGCAGGTGGTGTTGGAATCGACGCTGAAGGTGTCGCCGTCGAGCGCTGCCGTCTCGACGTACCGCGACTATTGGGGGACCCGGGTCACGGCTTTCGATATGCAAAGCGCCCACGAGGCACTCGAGGTCACTGCGGTCACCACGGTTGAGGTGAGCCGGATCGAGCGCATCACGGCAGAGGAAGAAGTGGTGACCTGGGAACGGCTGGGGTCCGACGACGTCATCAACGAGTTTGGGGACTGGCTCCCACAGACCAGCTTGACCGACCCCGACCCGGAGGTCAGCGCCAGAGCGCTGCAGCTGGCGACCGACTGCAATCCTCATCAGGCAGTGCACGCGATCTTCGACTGGATTAAGGAAGAGATGTCCTATGTGCAGGGTGTCACCGGGGTGCAAACCAATGCGCGGGAGGCCTGGGACACGCGTAAGGGGGTCTGCCAGGACCTCGCACATCTCGCTATCGGCGCGTTCCGTAGCATCGGCATCCCGGCCCGCTACATCTCCGGGTATCTGCATCCACGCAGCAGCGCTGGCATCGGGGAGACCGTCGCCGGACAGTCGCACGCCTGGGTGGAGTGGTGGGACGGCGAGTGGCGCGGCTGGGACCCGACCAACAGCGGACCGGTCAGCGATTTCCACGTGTCGGTGGCCCGCGGACGAGATTACAAGGACGTTTCGCCGCTGAAGGGCATTTTGTCCGGCGGCGGCGGGTCGACGCTCAACGTCAAGGTCGAGATCACCCGCGTCGCCTAGGACGCTGCTGATCTATTCGGGTGGTTTAAGGCGCGCCTCCTCGGATATCCGCGGATGTCGTTAAGGCTTGGGTCAGGCAGGGTCGTGATGATGGTCAGCGTCAGCTTCTGGATGTCGATGGGCTGGCGGGGCATATGCTCCCGGCGGGGTCGGTGTTCGCGTTCCTCGCCGGGCACCGGCACACGTTGTTCCCGGATGACGCGTTCGAGGACCTGTTTCCCTCGGGGCGCGGCAGGCCGTCAATCCCGGCGGATGTGATCGCCTCGATCATGGTGTTGCAGACCCTGCACAACCTCTCGGACCGGGAAGCCGCTGACGCGGTCACCTTTGATCTGCGCTGGAAAGCTGCGTGCGGGTTCGCGCTGACGGAGACCTCGTTCCGCCCGACGGTGTTGACATATTGGCGGCGCCAACTCGCGGCTAGTAAGAGCCCGCACCGGATTTTCGTGGCAGTGACCGAGGTCATCGCGCAATCCGGGGCGTTGTCGGGGCGCAAGCGCCGGGCACTGGACTCGACGATCCTTGAGGACGCTGTCGCCCGTCAGGACACTGTCACCCAGCTCATCGCGCAGATCCGCCGGGTTGCCCGGGAAGTCCCGGGCGCCGACGTGGTCGTGGCGGGTTTGACCGGACATGACGACTCGAAGCCGGGGAAACCTGACATCGCCTGGGATGACCGGGTTGCCCGGGACGACCTCGTCTCCAGGCTCGTCACGGACGCCCTGGCCCTGCTGGCGGCCATCGAGGTGGAGACGCTCACGGATGCGCAGCAGGAGATTGTGGCCTTGTTGGCGCTGGTCGCCGGGCAGGACGTGGAACCGGCGGAGGGCTCCGATGGCACCGACGGGCGGTGGGAAATCGCCCGCCGGGTCGCCCCGGACCGGGTCATCTCCACCATCGATCCCGATGCCCGCCATGCGCATAAGAGCCGGCAGAAGAAGATCGACGGATTCAAGAGCCGCATCGTGATCGAGCCCGACACGGGCCTGGTCACCGCGGCCGCCCTGACAAAGGCGGCCGGGCCGGAGAACAGCGACGCGGCCCGCGGCGCGGAACTCGTCGCCGCGGACACGAGCATCGGCAGCCAAAAGATCGAGGTGCTCGGTGATTCCGCCTACGGCAGCGGGGAGCTCCTCGCCGCCATCACGAAAGCCGGTCACACCCCGATCATCAAGCCCATGCCGCTGGGCCGGGCCATCCCGGGCGGGTTCAGCGTCGATGACTTCACCATCGACGAGGATGCGAAGACCGCGACCTGCCCCGCGAAGATCACCCGCCCCATCAGCGCGAAAGGGCGGGTGAGTTTTGGCAGTTCCTGCAAGTCCTGCTCGCTCATGCAGCAGTGCACGACTGCACGCAACGGCAAAAAAATGACGATTCACCCGCACGACCGGCTCCGCCGCGAACACCGGGCCAGGGCTTCCGATCCGGAATTCCAAACCGTTTACCAGGCCGCCGCTGGCCACTGGCGGCCCCACGCGGACCTACGCGACCCCCACCCAGCCCAGCTCGACGGCACCACAACCGAATTTCGGCCACGCATCGGCGCGCGCTACGCCCAGAAACGGTGCAAAAAATGCCCCTCCGTGACTCGCAAAACCTCCCGAACCAACCTAAATCAGCTCGCTCCTAGTACCGGGTCCCGACCACAGCCTGAGCGCAGTATCCCGTGTTCGCTGTGGGCGTAATTTGGCTGGGTTGCAACCTGTCTTTCCGGCCTTGAAATGTCGGAGGCGGGTGATGTGATAGAGGTATGAAGCAGAAGGTCCGCACCGGAACTCATCGGTTTGCAGGCAACAGCCCAGCCACGTTGGTGGAGGTGGCTGGCCCAGAATCATTGGTGGGCATGTTGACGCCGCAAGGCTCCCGGGCACACGAGGCCGGGGGAGGACCTGATACTGCTGAGTTGTTGGTGGCGGTGGAGCGGTTGGCGTCGTGGGTCGCTGCCCGGCAGGCGGAGCTGGTTGCTGCCCTCCATGTTGAGGTGCAGGCCCAGGCCGCCGCCCTTGCTGCCTCGCGTAGCGGATCGGGTTCGCAGATTGGTAACGGGCTCGGCTTCACCCTTTCTGCCGAGGAATTGGCGCCGTTGCTGAATATTTCCGGCCGGGCAGCGCACCGGTTGCTGGGTCAGAGCCTGACCCTGGTCCTGGACCTCCCGAAAACCCTGCACTGCCTGGGCCGGGGAATGATTTCGGTCCGGCAAGCCCAGCTGATCGCCGACGAAGTGTTGTTCTTACCGGCCGAGGTGTTGCCTGGGTTCGAGGATCAGGTCCTGGCCCGCGGCGCGCATCTGACCCCGCCACGGTTGAGGGCGACCTGTCACCGGGTCCGGGAAAGACTGCATCCCGCATCCATCGTCACCCGTAAGGCCGCCGCAGCCTTGGACCGGCACGTGGAAGTGACCTCAGCCCAGGACGGGATGGCCTGGCTCTCCGCGTATCTGCCGGCCGAGCAGGCCTGCGGCATCGAACACCGCCTGACCTTCACCGCACGGGCCCTGCAAAACCCGTCCGAATCCCGGACCCTCACCCAACTCAAGGCCGACGTCTTCAGCGACCTCCTCACCCACCACTGCCCACCCACCGAGAGCACTCACCACGACGACGCCGACGCTGATGGTGCTGGCGGTGCCGCTGACGGCCGCGCCGGCACTGGTGATACCGGTGGTGCCGGTGGTGCTGCTGGGGCTGGTGGTGGTGGGTTGGTTGATCTGGCGTCGGTGAAGGGTGTGCAGCCGGTGGTGTTCGTGACCGTTCCGGTGCTGACCCTGCTCGGCGGCGATGGGCCGGCCGACCTCGAAGGGTACGGGCCGATCGACCCGGAAACGGCACGCCAACTCGCCGCCCACGCCCCCGGATTCATCAGGATCCTCACCCACCCCGAAACCGGGACCGTGCTCAGCGTCGGCCGGGACCGCTACAAAGTCCCCCAAGGCCTGCGCACCACAATCCTGGTCAGGGATAAAACCTGCCGCCACCCGGGCTGCAACCGGTCCGCGCCGGCCTGCGATATCGACCACACGATCCCCTGGCACCAGGGCGGGACCACCAGCTACGACAACCTGGCAGCGCTCTGCCGACGCCACCATATGCTCAAAACCGAGGGTTTCTGGCACTACGAACAACCCGAACCAGGGACCATCGCCGCTACCTCACTGACCGGCAAAAACTACACCACCCTGCCCCAACCACCACCCTTCTAACCTGGGGCAACGTGGGGCACCACCCGGTCAGATTCCGGCACAGAGTGCGCACGGGAAGCAGTAGCGCGGACGAAGCAAAAACTGGGAGGACTTTGAGCGGTGCGGACGCGGGTGCCAGGAGAGTAAAGCCGGTGAGGCCTACACGAACTCCCTATCCTGGGAGGACTACCTGCCCCTTGCTGAGGATGGTGAGGCCCGACTCCGTCACGGTATATCCGCGGCTGAGATCCATTTCCCGGTCTACACCGATCCGCGCGCCGGCCGGCACCCTGACGTTCTTGTCGATAATCGCCCGCCGCACAATGGCTCCCGCCCCGATTGAAACCTTGTCCATCAGGACCGACCCGGACACCGATGCGCCCTCGTCCACGAACACATCGGTAGCAAGGATAGATCCCTGTACCTGGCCGCCGGAGACCACCGCGCCGTTTGAGACGATCGAGTCATGGGCTACACCTGAGCCACCCGATGCGCTGCGGACGAATTTAGCCGGGGGAGAGACACTCTGCCGCGTATAGATTGGCCACTCCAGGTTGTACAGATTGAACAGCGGCAGGGGCGAGATCAGGTCCATGTTCGCGTCGTAATAGGAGTCAAGGGTTCCGACGTCGCGCCAATACTGCCGATCCCTGTCGGTCGAACCGGCGATGTCATTGGATGTGAAGTCGTAAACCGCCGCATCCCCTCGCTCCACGAAAGAGGGAATGATGTCACCGCCCATGTCATGTTTGGTGTTCAGCCGGGCGGCATCTTCTTCGAGGGCGGCGACCAGCGCGTCGGCGGTGAACACATAGTTGCCCATCGAGGCCAGGAAGCTGTTCGGGTCATCGGGGAGCCCAGGGGTGCTTTCGGGCTTTTCAACAAATCCGGAAATCCTGCCGTTACCGTCCGTCTGAATGACGCCGAACTGGTCCACCAGGTTCATCGGCTGCCGCACCGCCGCAACACTGGCCGACGCACCGCTGGCAATGTGGGCAGTAACCATCTGCTCAAAGTCCATCCGGTAGACGTGGTCGGCGCCAATCACCACCACAATGTCGGGATTAGCGTCGTGGATCAGGTTCAACGACTGATAGATGGCGTTGGCGCTGCCCAGGAACCAGCTCTTCCCGCGCCGCTGCTGCGCCGGGACCGACGCCACATACTGCTGCAGCTGGGTCGACATCCGCCAGGTCTCGGAAATATGGCGGTCCAGGCTGTGGGACTTGTACTGCGTGAGCACCACGATCTCCAGATACCCAGAGTTGACGAGGTTCGACAAGGCGAAATCGATCAGCCGGTAGATGCCCCCGAACGGCACCGCAGGCTTCGCACGATCGGCCGTGAGCGGCATGAGCCGTTTCCCCTCGCCCCCGGCCAGGACAATCGCCAGTACCTTCTTCAATGCCACGAGTGGCCCCCTGCCATGCTGTTGCTCTTCATTGAGTTATTACCTCTTGAATGACTCACACTAGATGAGATGGCCGCGCTGCACTACGTTTGGAAACGTGCGTATAGACATTGTGACAAAAGAGTTCCCACCCGAGATCTACGGCGGCGCCGGCGTGCACGTCGCCGAGCTAAGCCGAGTGCTGGCCAGCCAGGTTGATTTGCGGGTTCACTGCTTCGGCGCGGAACGGGAGCCTGATTATCACGGGGCAACCGTGAGCACCTACCGGCCACCCGTCGAACTGGAACGCTCCAACGCCGCAGTGCAGACCTTCGGCACCGATCTGGCGATCCTCGACGGGCTCGCTGGATCGGATGTGGTCCACTCCCACACCTGGTATGCGAACATGGCCGGACACCTCGCGTCACTCCTGCACGGGGTGCCGCATGTGCTCAGCGCCCACAGCCTCGAACCGCTGCGACCGTGGAAAGCCGAGCAACTCGGCGGCGGATACGCGCTGTCCTCCTGGGCCGAACGGACCTCCTATGAGGCGGCCGCAGCGGTCATCGCCGTCTCGCATGGAATGCGGGCGGATATCCTGCGCAGCTATCCCCAGGTTGACCCCGAGAGAGTACAGGTGGTGCACAACGGCATCGACGTGAGCCTCTGGGAGCGGGACGAAGACCAGGACGCCGTCAGGAAGCTCGGCATCGACCCTGACCGCCCCAGCGTGGTGTTTGTGGGACGGAACACGCGCCAGAAAGGCGTTCCCTACCTTCTCCGTGCCGCAGCGCTACTGGAGCCTGGAGTGCAGCTGGTGCTCTGCCTTGGGGCGGCAGACACTCCCGAGTTGGCCGCCGAAACCGCTGAGCTGATCGCAGAACTGGAAGCCAGACGCGGGTCAGTGGTGCTGATCGAACGGATGCTACCCCGCAACGAACTCATCCAGGTCCTCAGCACCGCAACCGTCTTCGCCTGCCCCTCCATCTACGAGCCGCTCGGAATTGTGAACCTCGAGGCAATGGCCTGCGGGGCGGCGGTGGTAGCCAGTGCCACCGGCGGCATCCCCGAGGTAGTGGACGACGGCGTGACCGGCACCCTCGTCCCGCTGGAACAGGTCACCGACGGGACTGGCATCCCGCTGGACCCCGAACGGTTCGTCAAAGACTTCGCCGCCGCCGTCAACGCCCTCGTCGCCGACCCGGCCCGGGCGCGCACCATGGGTGAGGCAGGACGCCGTCGGGCTGAAGAGCACTTCTCGTGGGACTCGATCGCCGAGTCCACCCTTGAGGTTTACCGCTCGGTAATCCAGAAGGCCTGAGTACCCCGGCGCAGCAGTGCATCTACAGACAACGACCACGGAGGACCGAACAGTGACCGAACACCCCAGCCCAGCCTCACCTGACTCACCCAGCTCCCCGGACTCTCCCGATTCGGCGGCTAGCTCAGATTCTCCGGACGAGCCCGGCGTACCTGAGCTGAACGAAACAGAGGTCGACGAGTCAGTGATGGACGAGTCAGCCGAGAACCCGGCGCTCGACGTCGGGCGGGTCATCACCCCCGTCGATGAGGAGAACGAGGAGGACGACCCGCGGCAGGGCTAGCCCCTAGCGGCTGGCTAGCCGCCGGCCTTGGCTTTATGGGCCAGTACTGTCTTCTCGTCGATCGGGAAGGTACCGCTGGCTCGCTGCTGCCGCGCGTACGCCATGGCCTCGTCCTGGCGTTCCTTTTCCGCTCCTGTAGCGATTGCCGCTTGCAAATGTTCAGGTCCGTAGCCGAACGAATCGACCAGGTCCACGGCGTGCGGCCGGATCTTCACGAGGAGACGGTTGATGTAGGGAGAGAGGGTTCTCGCACGCTGAGTGGAGAGCCGCCCATGCATGAGGTACCAGGCGAGGTTGCGTTCGATCAGGCACAGCCCAAACAGGTCCCGCACCCACGTGAGTACCTGCCTGGTCCCGGAGTCATCCACCCGGTGCAGCGCTGCGGTGAAGGCTTCCCACTGCAGCAGCTCCGCATGGGCCTTGGCCGTCTCAATCAGCTCGTGCTGATGTTCGTTGAACTTCCGGGCTGCCGCCTCCTGCGACAGTTTCCTGACCCCGCGGAGCTCGCCGGCCAGGTCAGCGACCATCGCTTCGACCCGGTCGGACAGCAGCTCGTGCTGGGTGTGTTCATCCCGCAGCGCGATAGCCGACTTACGTTCGGAGCCGCCGTCGACGACGGTCTGCACCGCCCGGCGCAGGCCCGACCGGTGCAGCGTCTTTCCGGCCCGCTGGGTGACCACGTAGCGGGCCAGCACTCCGAAGTCGACCCCACTGAATTCCTTGGCATAGTCGGCGAGAAGGCGTTTCGCCACCAGCTGCAGCAGAACGTTGTTGTCCCCTTCGAAGGTCGCGTAGACGTCCATGTCCGCGCGGAGGGACGTAAACCGGTTCTCGGTCAGGAACCCTGCACCGCCACACGCTTCCCTGCACTCCTGCAACGTGTCGAGCGCATGCCAGGTGGACAATGGCTTGAACGCGGCGGCGAGCGTTTCGAGATCCTGGCGGTCCTCGTCGGTATCGTGTGCACCGGAGAACACGTCGTCGAACTTCGCCAACAACTCTTCGTGGGCGAAGGACGCAGCGTAGGTGGCGGCAATGCGGGGGAGGAGCCTGCGCTGATGCTGCTGGTAGTCGAGCAGCACCTCCTCCTTGAGATCGGACCCGGCGTTAAACTGCCGGCGTTCCACCGAGTACTGCACAGCAGTTTTCAGGGCCAGCTTGGTGACAGCAACCGCGGCACCGTCAAGGGACACGCGGCCCTGCACCAGGGTGCCGAGCATGGTGAAAAAGCGGCGGCCGGGGGAAGCGATCGGCGAGGTGTAGACACCGTCGCTGTCGACGTCGCCGTATCGGTTGAGCAGGTTGGTGCGGGGGATCCGCACGTTGCTGAAGTGGAGCCGTCCATTGTCGATACCGTTGAGTCCACCCTTCAACCCGTCGTCCTCACCGCCGATGCCCGGCAGGAAGACACCATCAGCGTCACGCAGGTCAATGTAGAAGGCGTGCACCCCGTGGTTGACGCCGCCGGTGATGAGCTGGGCAAACAACACCGCCGCGCGGCCGTCGATGGCGGCGTTGCCGATGTAGTCCTTCCAGGCAGCACGGAAGGGGGTGTGGATCTCGAACTCATCGGTGTCCGGCTGGTAGACAGCAGTGGTGGCGATGCTCGCGACGTCGGAGCCGTGGCCCGTCTCGGTCATCGCGAAGCAGCCCGGGATCTCCATGTTCATGATGCCGGGAATCCAGGCCCGGTGATGTTCGGCGGTGCCCAGGTGAAGCACTGCGCTGCCGAAGAGACCCCACTGCACGCCGGCCTTGATCTGCAGCGACGGATCGGCGACGACCAGTTCCTCGAAGCCGGCGATGTTGGCTCCATGATCGTCGTTCCCGCCGAACTCCGCCGGAAAGGCGCGGTGTACCGCCTTGTTGTCGACCAGGTAGTGCAGCTGATCGAAACACCGGTTCCGGTGCTCGGCGTTGGACTGGCCTTCGATCCGGTGTACTTCGGGGCGCCCTGCCAGCTCGCGGGCAACTCTCCGGGTGGCGGCCCACCGGCCGAGGAGGAGCTCGCCCAGCGCTTCGACGTCGACGACGGCGCGATCGTCATCCTTGATGGCGGCGGTCGCCGGTACCTTAAGTTCGGATCGCGTGGCGGTCTGTGTCATGGGGTGTCCTCCAGAGCGGATGTGGTGCTGTCGGGTGATGGAACGTGGTTGGCGATGCCCTCGAAAAGCCAGGTGGTGAGTTGTTCGCTGAGTTGGGCTTCAGTCGGTTTAGTGGGGCCGTCCGGTGTGGCGAGCCATAGCTCGCCGGCGGCCCGGATCATGCCAATCGCTGCCCGCGGCCACAGAAAGAGCGCCGGACCGCCGAACTGCCTGGCCTGCGGGTCGGAGGCAAGGAAGGACTTCATGGGGCTGGCGAGCATGGCGGTGACCGCCTCGATGAAGTGGCTGAGAAGCTCCGACGACTGGGGATCGGCAGGATTAGTGAGCGCGTCGGCAGCACCCAGCCGGGTGACAAAGGCGTAGACGTTGGGGGAGGTCTGGGCCATCTGCAGGTAAGCCGAAACCATGGCGTGAAGCCCCTCGCGGGGCGAGGCCGCCTGCCGTGCGGCGTCGAGCACCTTGTCTTGCATCTGGGCGATAACCACCTCGCCCATCGCCTGCTGCAACCCGGCCTTGTCACCAAAGTAGCGGTAGTACACCGATTTGGAGGTTCCGGCGGCTGTGGCAATCTCTTCCATCGATGCGCCGTAACCCAGCGAATGCACAGCGCGGCGGGCGGTTTTCACCAGCGCACGACGCCGTTTGTCGCGGTGCGCCTGCCAGCGACTGGAGCGCCCATCGCCTGCTGCCGCGCCGGGTAAGGCTGCGGGTCTGGGCACGGTGGCCTGCTTGTTCACGATACTCAGCGTATCAGGTACGCTGAGTATCGGTAACTCACCGTTTCGTGAAGGAGAATCACAGCATGGTCGACCAGGCAGCAGGCCAGCGCAGCGCGCAGCCTTCCACATCAGTCCGCAACGCGGTGGTCATTGGCGGGAACCGGATACCGTTCGCCCGATCCGGCGGTGCCTACGCGTACTCCTCCAACAAGGACATGCTGACGGCAGCCCTGGACGGCCTCGTGGCACGGTTTGGTCTTCAGGGTGAGCGGATCGGCGAGGTTGCTGCGGGCGCAGTGCTGAAGCACTCCCGCGATTTCAACCTGACCCGGGAAGCAGTGCTTGGTTCGGCGCTGGCGGCCGATACTCCCGCCTACGATGTGCAGCAGGCCTGTGCCACTGGCCTGGAGACCGTGATCGGCTTGGCCAACAAGATCAAGCTGGGCCAGATTGAATCGGGCATTGCTGGCGGCGTCGACTCCGCCTCGGACGCGCCCATCGCCGTGAGCGAGGGATTGCGCCGCGTCCTCCTTGACCTCTCGCGGGCGAAAACCGTCCCGCAAAAGCTCTCGATCCTTAGTCGCCTCCGCCCCAACGATTTGGCCCCCAATGCCCCGACTACCGGAGAGCCCCGCACCGGGCTGTCCATGGGCGAGCACCAGGCCATCACCACCGCCCACTGGGAAATCACCCGCGAAGCGCAGGATCAGCTCGCACTGAACAGCCACCACAAACTCGCCGCAGCGTACGAGCGGGGATTCTTCTCCGACCTGGTCACGCCGTACCGCGGAGTCACCCGGGACGCCAACGTCCGGGCTGATACCTCCCTGGAGAAACTGGCCAAGCTGAAACCCGTCTTCGGGAAGGGTCTCGCTGCCACAGCGACCATGACCGCCGGCAATTCGACGCCGCTGACCGACGGCGCCGCCACCGTGCTGCTTGGCTCGGAAGACTACGCACGACGGAACAACCTGCCCATGCTCGCTAACGTGGTGGACGCCGAGGCAGCTGCCGTGGATTTCGTCCACGGAGCCGAGGGCCTTTTGATGGCACCGGTCTACGCCATGCCCAGGATGCTGCAGCGCAACGGGCTGACCTTCGACGACTTCGACTTCGTTGAAATCCACGAAGCCTTCGCCGGCACCGTACTCAGTTCGCTGGCGGCCTGGGAGAACGAGGACTTCTGCCGGAACACCCTGGGACTCGACGGCGCCCTCGGAACCGTCGACCGCAGCAAGCTCAACGTCAATGGGTCCTCCCTTGCGGCGGGGCACCCGTTCGCGGCTACCGGCGGCCGGATCGTCGCGTCGCTGGCGAAGGCTCTCGCGGAGAAAGGCTCCGGCAGGGGACTCATCTCCGTTTGCGCCGCCGGCGGCATGGGCGTTGTCGCCATCCTGGAGGCACGCGAACAGTGACCGACACGTATCTCACCCTCGTAAACTCTGGTCCGGTCGGCCAGTTCGCCAAAAAGCTGGGCCTCCCACGTCCGGCGGTACTCCGTCGATACAGGCCCGGTGCGCCACTCGTTCCCGGTCCACTGTTGGTCCTCGGAACCGGCCCTGGAGCTGACAAGCTGGCCAGCCTGCTGCTGGACTGGAACCAGGACGTCCGCCGCCACGCCCGGCCAGGTGAGAAGCTCGGCGCCGTCGTGGTTGTGCTGGACACGGTCTCCCATCCGGGCGACCTCGCCGCTCCGGTCCTGGAACTCGGTCAGGCGCTCCGGCAACTGGCCCGCGGCGGACGGATCGTCACAGTTTCCCGCCCGGCCCGGGGATCCACCGCCCCCGCCGAAGCGGCGGCACGGCAGGCGATCGACGGAATCGTCAGATCAATTGGCCGTGAACTGCGAGCCGGGGCCACTGTCAACGGGATTTTGCTCCGCGACGATGGATCGGTTCAGTCCGTTGGCGGCGCCCTGCGGTTCCTGCTCTCAGGCAAAAGCGCCTTCGTCAACGGGCAGTTCATCACCGTCGGCGACAGCGCACAGGCCACCCCTCAGGACGAGGACCACCCGCTGGCCGGTCGGACCGCCGTCGTCACCGGCGCCGCCCGCGGGATTGGCGCTGAGATCGCCGCGGTCCTGGGCCGCGACGGTGCCCGGGTGGTGGTAGTCGACGTGCCGGCGGCCGGGGAACAGCTCGCCGCGGTGGCGAACCGGGTGGGAGGCACCGCCCTGCAACTGGATATCACCGCCGATGATGCTGCCGCGAGGATTCTCGAGCACGTGCAGCAGCGGTATGGATCGCTTGACCTGCTGATCCACAATGCCGGGATCACCCGCGACAAGTTACTGGCCAACATGGACACCGCCCGGTGGGAATCGGTGCTGGCAGTCAATCTTGCCTCGCAGCTGCGGGTCAACGAGTCGGTGCTCGCTTCCGACGTCTTTTCGGCGTCGGGCCGGATCGTCTGTCTCGCCTCGACCAGCGGCATTGCCGGGAACCGGGGCCAATCCAACTATGCAGCTTCCAAGGCCGGAGTCATCGGCATGGTACGCAGCACCGGCGCAGCAGTCGAAGGCTCCGGGCGGACCATCAACGCGGTCGCTCCCGGGTTCATCGAAACGGAGATGACCGCGAGGATGCCATTCGCCACCCGGGAGGTGGCCCGGCGGCTGAGCAGCCTGCAGCAGGGCGGGAAGCCGATCGACGTCGCCGAGACCATAGCGTTCCTCTCGTCGCCCGCAGCGGCTGGCATCAACGGCGAGGTGCTCCGCGTCTGCGGGCAGTCTCTGGTGGGCGCGTGAGCGAGGTTGTCCTGGACACCGTTCCGGGACTGCCCGCACTGTACCGCAGCGCCCTGGTCGGCAGCGTCCCGCTGCCGTGGGCCAGCAGTCAGTCGCGCAAAAGCTCTGACACCCCTGGGCTGCCGTCCGTGCGCCACCGTGTTGCGGGAGTCCAACCGTCGGTGCCTGATTTGTCCCGCTTCCAGCGGCTCATCGGCGCTCCGGCGCATGATCTGCTCCCGTCAGGCTTCGTCCACACTGTTGCCTTTCCGGCGGCGATGAGCATCATGGCGCGCCGCGACTTCCCGTTGCCGTTGCTCGGGATGATTCACTTGCGCAACTCTGTGGAACACCGGCGGGCGATTCATTTCAGCGAGACCCTCGACGTCTCCGCCTGGGCCGACCATCTTCGTCCACACCAGGCCGGGACACAGGTCGATCTCGTCACGGAGGTGACTGTCGACGGTGAGGCTGTGTGGACGGGACGCTCCACCTACCTGGCCAAAGGATCGTCTCTCGCTGGGGGAGCCAGTGTTCCAACGACGGACAGGGCTCACAAGGGGGAACGCGGCGTGTTCGTGGCGCCCTGCCTCACTGCCCGGTGGGACCTTCCCGCCAGTACTGGACGCAGCTACGCGGCGGTGTCGGGTGACTACAACCCGATTCATCTCACTGCCCTGACGGCCAAGGCCCTCGGTATGAAACGGGCCATCGCCCACGGCATGTACCTTGCCTCGCGCATGGTGCAGGAGAGCAAACCGGTGGGGGTAGAGTCCTTCGCGTGGAGCATCGACTTCCGGTCGCCGGTGCTGCTGCCCGCCCGGGTAACCCTCGCCGTCGAGCCTCAGCACCAGGCCGGGTCATGGCAGGGGGCGCAGATCACCGCCTGGAATGCCCGCCGCGGTCGCGAGCACTTCAGCGGCCGGCTCACCCGGCTGCCCAGCCAGAACTGACCATCGCACCACAGACTGCTCTCCTCACTCGACCGTGGGGAGGGCAGCAGGCGTCCTGAGCCGATGGTCCGGGCCTAAACTGTCATCATGAGCGAGAACGTACCCCTGCTGAACCGCGCCCGCACCCTTGACGCCGAGGATCCCCTGGCCGGGTACCGGTCACGGTTCGAGGGCCACGACGACCCCGACATCGTCGCCTACCTGGACGGCAACTCTCTGGGCCGACCCCTCACCGACACTCTCGGCCGGCTTGAGTCGTTTGTGCGGGAGCAGTGGGCTGGCCGGCTGATCCGTGGGTGGGACGAGGGCTGGCTTGAACTTCCGGAGCAGGTGGGTGACCTGATCGGGCGGGTGGCGCTCGGCGCCGCGTCAGGCCAATGCACGGTGGCTGACTCGACGAGCGTGCTGCTATACAAGCTGGCCCGGGCAGCGGTGGCTAGCCAGCCGGGTCGCACCGAAATAGTGGTCGACCGGGACAATTTCCCCACCGACCGGTTCATCATGGAGGGCATCGCCGCGGAGCGGGGTCTTCGGCTGCGCTGGGTTGAATTGCAGTACGACGGCGGTGCCACAGTTGCCGACGTCGCGGCAGCCGTTGGGCCGCAGACCGCCCTGGTGGTGCTCAGCCATGTGGCGTACCGGTCCGGGCATCTTGCCGACGTCCCGGCCATTACCGAGGTGGTGCACGACGCCGGTGCCCTGGTGCTGTGGGATCTGAGCCACTCGGTCGGATCGGTACCCGCCGAACTCGACGCGTGGAACGTTGACTACGCCACCGGCTGCAGCTACAAATATCTCAATGGCGGCCCGGGGGCGCCCGCCTGGGCCTACGTGGCGCAGCGCCATCTGAAGGATTTCCAGCAGCCCATCCAGGGGTGGCTTGGTAGTGCCGATCCGTTTGGAATGGGCTCGGACTTCGAGCCGGCTACCGGCATCCGTCGGATCGTTTCCGGTACCCCACCCATCATCGGAATGGTGGCGATGCAGGACATGCTGGGCCTGATCGGCGAGGTAGGCATGCCCGCCATCCGGAAGAAGTCCATCGCGCTGACCTCATTCGCGATCGAAGCGGTGGAGGAGCTGATGGCCGGGTGCGGCGTCGTCGTCGCCTCCCCCCGGGACCTCCGGCAGCGCGGCAGTCACCTGACGATTGACCATCCGGCGTTCCGTGATCTGGTTCCAGAGCTGTGGGCGAAGGGCGTCATCCCCGACTACCGCAACCCGGGGGGCATCCGGCTGGGGCTCTCCCCGCTGTCGACGTCGTTCGAGGAAACCTACCTCGGCATCGAGCGGATCGCCGAGCGTCTGCCCCGTCCCTGATCGCATCCGGTCATTCCCCCGAGTCGGACTCTGCTATTCATCCACAGAATCCAGGAACTCAGGCGCGCCTAATCGGCTTACGAGCACTCCCCGACAGAGGACCCCGATAAGAGAGTGGCGGTGCGGAGTACGACATTCCCCCGTGGATGCAATACCCGCCCCGGTTGGCCGGTGGAGGCAGGCTACCACCGAACATTCTCTCCTGCTACAGGACCTGCATTTCTGCTACCGGAACTGCAATAAGCCTTGGACTAGCCTTCGCATTCTGCGCAGTACTTAGCGCCATTTTTCTCGCGGGCGAGCTGGGTGCGATGCTTCACCAGGAAACAGGACATGCAGGTAAATTCGTCCTCCCGCTCCGGAATGACGGAGATCAGGAGTTCTTCCTCAAGAACCGCGCCGGGGAGATCGAAGCCCTCAGCGGTGTCACTTTCATCGGTATCGATGGTGGAGGACTGGGTGGTGGCGCTGCGCTGAGCCTGGATCGCCTCAAGCGATTCATTGACAGGCTGGTCTTCAGGCCTGACGCGGGGTTCGTCGTAGTCAGTTGCCATGCGGGGGTAGCTTCTCCTTCAGTTGTGTGATCAACCAGAGTACAGGGAGCGCCGGCTGTTATTAGCCGGGTTACGCTAATAGCGTCTAGCCGAGGCATTAAGTTCCGTCACTGGCTGCCGGATTTGCCCGGCTGGCTTGTTTCGCAAGGGTGGGTGCCCGGTACCGCGCCGGACGCTGCCAGCCGTCGAAGGCCGCCGTTTGACGCGAGGTGCTGGCCAGGACCCGGGCGTCAGGCCAAGGGAGGATCGTTCATCTGAATGTTCGTGGACTGCGGCTTCCCAGCTGAACTGACACGCCAGGTGATGCCTGCCCTCGGTGGTGGGATGGACGTCTGCGCTGCGCCGGGAAACAGGGAGGGCGCGACGACGGCGACCGGTGGCTCGTCCCGGTGCGGCCACCCCCGCCGTGGTCCTGCAGCCCGCCGACTGCACCGACCAGTTTCGCCGCCGTCGGGCAGATGATTAGGCTGGGCGGATGGCTACAGTTATTCTCGTGCGGCACGGCCGCACCACAGCGAATGCCTCCGGACTGTTGGCGGGACGGGCCGCGGGCGTCGGCCTGGACCAGGTCGGGCGGGACCAGGCGACCATCACCGGTGACCGGCTCGCGGCCGTCCCGGTAGTCGGAGTGGTGTCGAGTCCCCTGGAGCGCTGCCAGCAGACCGCCCAACTCATCCTCGACCGCCGATCCGGGGGGCCGCTCGCACCGGTGGATCTCGACCTTAATCTCACCGAGTGTGACTACGGCCAGTGGCAGGGCCGCACGCTCAGTGACCTCGCAACCGAGGATCTGTGGTCGGTGGTGCAATCACAGCCGTCTGCGGTCACCTTTCCGGGCGGCGAGTCCATGGCCGCGATGCAGGCGCGGTCGGTCGCAGCCATTCGACGTCACGATGCTGCCTTTGAGGCCGAACATGGGCCAGGGTCCGTGTGGGTGGCCGTAAGTCACGGCGACATCATCAAGTCGATCCTCGCCGACGCGCTCGGCATGCACCTTGACCTGTTCCAACGCATCAATGTGGGCCCCGCCTCGGTATCGATTGTGAGGTACGGCGCGAATCGACCGAGCGTCTACGCCACCAACACCGACGCCGGGGATCTGTCGTGGTTGGCCAGCAGTTCTCTCACGGGCGACGCGCCGGTGGGTGGCGGTGCAGGGCAACAGGCGCCACGAACCTGATACGCCTAAAATAGTTGTATGCCTACTAAAGTTCACGAATTTACCTGGCCCGATCGGGTCGTCGTCGGCACCATTGGCCTTCCAGGGGCACGCACGTTCTACCTGCAGGTGCGTGCGGGGACCCAGATCGTCAGTATCGCCCTGGAGAAGCAGCAGTCGGCCCAGCTCGCGGAGAAGATCGACGAGATCCTCGACCAGCTCATCACCCTCGAAGGCAACCCCTTCAGCATTCCCACCAGCACTCCCATTGAACTTGTCGACAATGAACAGCTCGAACCCGTCGAGGAGCAGTTTCGAACCGGCGCCATGAGCCTGGGGTGGGACCCGGCAACGGTGCAGCTTGTCATCGAGGCGTACCCGATCGCCGAGGTCGAGGCCAATGAGGACGGCAGCCTCGACGACGAGTCACTTCTTCAAATCGAGGAAGCCCCCGAAATGCTGCTGGTGCGCATGCCGGTCGGAACGGCACGCGCATTCGCCAAACGGACTCGCGAGATTGTTGGCGCGGGCCGGCCGACGTGCCCGCTCTGCGGCGAGCCAGTCGACCCCGGCGGGCACATGTGCGTGCCGCCCGAGGCCTGATGTCGGCGCTTGACCTTATGACCGCCGAGCTGACGCTCACCGGTCGCATCACGACCGCGTCAAACGCCACCTTCCTGGGCAGCATCGACGGCGCACTGGTCGTCTATAAGCCGATAGCGGGGGAGCACCCGTTGTGGGACTTCCCCGACGGCACCCTGGCCCACCGCGAGGTGGCCGCCTACCTGGTGTCGCAGGCTCTTGGCTGGGACGTTGTGCCGCAGACCTGGCTGCGTGACGGTCCGATGGGTGAGGGAATGGTGCAGCTGTGGCAGGAGCAGGACCCTGACCAGAACCCCGTGGACCTGATCGCGTCCGACGATGTGCCCGAGAAAGGCTGGAAGCACGTCCTTGAAGGGCGGGATGAGAACGAACGGCCGGTCACCCTCATTCACGAGGACTCACTGGCCCTTCGACGCATGGCCGTGTTCGACGTCGTCGTCAACAACGCCGACCGTAAGGGTGACCACATTCTCGCGATGGGTAACGGACGACGGCACGGCGTCGACCACGGTCTCACCTTTCACAGTGAGCCCAAGCTGCGCACGATCCTGTGGGGGTGGCTGGGTGACGAGCTGACCGCCGACGAGCTCGACGGCGTCGACCGGGTCAGCGCGGGCCTGCAAGGCGAGCTGGGCCGCGGCCTGGCGGACCTGCTGACCGCCGAGGAAATCACGTCGCTCGCCGCACGGTGCGCCCGGCTGCGCAGCGCCGGGCGGTTTCCGGGCCCAAGCGGTGGGATGCCTGCAGTGCCCTGGCCACTGTTCTAGGGGCCTGGTTTAGCCTAATCGTCGCCCCAGGCGCCACAGGATGTGTCAGGCTGGTCGCATGGATCTTGAGGTGTCGCCGGCGCTCATCATTCCCGAGCGCGAACTGGGCTGGCGATTTTCCAGGTCATCCGGCCCTGGCGGGCAACATGTGAACACCTCAGACAGCCGGGTCGAGTTGTCCTGGAGCGTCGTCGACTCGGCGGTGCTCACCGACGATCAACGGACGTCACTGCTCGCGCGCCTGGGTCAGCGTCTCGTGGCCGGAACGGTCACCGTCGCGGCCTCCGAACAACGGTCCCAGCTGCGCAATCGGGAAACGGCGTTACGCAAGCTAGCCGAGCTGGTGACCGTGGGGCTGGCTCCCGATGCCCCTCAACGTCGTGCGACCAGACCCACCCGCGGCTCCGTGCGGCGTCATGTCGCCGCCAAGCAGAGTCGCTCCGCCACAAAGCGTGACCGGCGGCGTCCACCGGCCGAGTAGGACGATCGGGGAAACAAGGTATCCAGGTGGCTTCCGGGTAGGTTGCCCAGCGCGGTGCCTCCGGCTCAGTTAGCTTCAGGACTGTGCGCCCGACCTCACGATAGCTCCGAGCAGGGCACGGCGCTCCTGCAGCAGCCTGCCGGCCCGGGTGTTGACCGTCGGACGTTCGTCCAGTTGGACGGCCGGTGCTCCGTCCCATCGAACACCCGGTATTCCTCAGGCTCACCGCTCCAACGAATTGGTACCCGTCCGTCTGCCTTGTCCTGGGGTTAGCGGGTGGGCGTCGCCTGGCATCTGGGCGGCCGAGACCCAGGGGTTGAGCCTACTGAGGGCTGAACGCAGGTCCAGGCGAAGTATTTGCGAAGCCTTTCCGCAGGTCCCCCCGGAATATTGCGATTGAGTGGGACGCTTATCGCGGCGTCCGCTGGGGGCGCTTCGACTTGGGGGACCACCATGAGCAAGAAATCGGCGCTTGTTAGCGCGCTTACTATCGCCCTGCTCTTCACAGGCATCCCGGCGCCGGCCAGCGCAGCCACCACCTACACCACCGATCTGCGCAGCGCGGCACGCGCGCTGCCGGTGGCTGCGGAGAGCAACGCCGGGTATGACCGAGACCGCTACTTCGGTCAATGGATGGATCAGAACAAGGACTGCCAGAACACCCGCGCTGAGGTTCTCATTTCCGAAAGTAAAGTGGCACCGAAGTACACCACCACCAAGTACTGCGCGGTAGCAACCGGTAAATGGGTGACCACATTCGACAACAAGGCGCACACTTCGGCCAGCACAGTCCAGATCGATCACATGGTGCCCGTGCATGAAGCGTGGGGGTCGGGTGCCCGGAATTGGACGCAGGCCCGCCGCGTCGCGTTCTATAACGACCTGGGGTACGCCGGATCGCTTAACGCCCAAACGAGCCGCCTGAACTCTTCCAAGCAGGCGTCCGGACCTGAACAGTGGATGCCGCCGGCGAACCATTGCAGCTACATCATCCAATGGACGGTTGTGAAGGCGCGCTGGGGCATGACAGTCGACAAGGCCGAGAAAGCCGCGCTCATCCAGTGGGCCGACAAATGTGCTGGCGTGAAGCTCACTATCACGAAGGTCTGATTCATAGAGGCAGGCCAGGCGTTCGCCGATGCCAGCGGTCTTTCCCTGACATCCGACGCGATGAACTTTTGATCACGTTTCGAAGAGTCCTCCCTGCGGGATGCCCGGCTTTCTGTGAGCCCACCAAATGCCCGCAGGTTCCAGGTCGCTATCAACAGGTTCGAAGCAGCCTCGCCTGGAATGTTCGCCTCCAGTGCAACCATGTTTGCCATAAGGGTCGAAGTGCTCCGCGGGTGGGCGCCCGAAGAAGGGCGTCGGGCAGTTGAACGGCTGTGGGCACCTTAAGTTCGTGAGGACACGTCACCTCGGAGTGGGTAGCACCTAGCTATACAGAGATGCCAACGCATCGGCTAGCTGTGGAAGGAATTGAGACGGACGATGAGCTTCGGGAGCCCTATCCGCGATTGCCTGGTTGAGGATCGACCAAAATTCTCGTTCGCTATTCACCCCGGGAGGTAGATGGATGTACCAAATGAATCCGCGGGGCCGCGAAGGTATGCCTGCCTCCGAGAGGTAGGTATCTACGTCCTCATCTGACTCTTGAAAATCCTTCACCGTCAGAGGTATTTCATGCGTTGTTGTAACGCCATTCGCGGTTACTGTTTGAACCACCTGCCCCTGATCCGATTGGCCCGGTTGTCTGATGAGGTTGCGGGGTTCGGAAACCCAGAGAACAAGCGCTCCCCAGCCGTTATTTGTGGCTTCTATCCAAACTTCACGATTCGCGGTAGCAGCTAGCGGGACTGCAGCCCATGTCTTGAGAGTCATCTAGTCCTTCAAGAGGCGCAGCCCTTGCCGAAAGTAAGGGCTGCACCTGTATGTAAAGGTCGGTTTAGGGGAAGTAGCAGTTATCGGCCCCGTAGCAGTTGAACTGAAGGGTGTTGAGTACCCTGATGCTCTGCCGAGGGTAGCCTGTTGGCGTGAAGTAGGACGTGAACTGGTTGTAATACTCGTTGCTGTTATTCAGACGATTTCCATAAATCAGCCCACTCGTGTGGCGTTTGCTACTCGAGGACACTGTGACGTTGCCAGCATCGTGTGAACCACAGGTCGACGGCCGAAATGTGGCCGTTTCCCGGCACCGAATGCGTGAACTGGTGAACGCCAGGGCCGGTCCTGAATCCCAGATTCGAGTCACTCGGCTGTTCGCTTGACGTCCGTCGAGGTTGGTTCGGATGACGATGTCAAAGCTGCCAGTTACTCCGCTGGTATTTCCGTAGGCAGCGTTTCCTTTAGTCTCTGCGATGTAAGAGGTGATCTTGCGACGGCAGACATCTCCACACTCGCACCAGGTGTCGTAGTCGTCTGCAAGGATGGAAAACGTCGGAGGCGATTCTCCCTCCAACGGCGCTTCAGCTTGCAACTCCGTGAACTGCTGTACAGGTTTACCCTTTGCGTCCGTACTTACGCTTAGTCCCTCTCCTGTGCAGACCCATTCTTGGGCCTTTTGCTTGAGTGCCATGTCAACGCACGGCACCAGCGACCTCCGGTGTGGGCAGGTCGGCTTGCCATTCGGGCAACTTGTCGGCCCGGGTGTGCTGCAGCGCGAAGGTGCCGTTGATGTCGACGGTGTGAGCAGGAGCCGGGGGAGAGGTAGCGAGGGTGATGCCTGGTTCGGAATGACGGAGGAGCTACACGCTTCGCAGCATATTGCCAATCCAGAATCCCAATATCGACCCGAACGCCACGCCATTGCCCGGTCTCGAACCTAACAACGACTAAATCTGAAACAGAGGAAACAAATGAATAAGACTCTCGCGCCGTTAGCTATGGCTGCCCTCCTCCCCACAGGATGTGCCGCACCCGCAGCTGGCAGTTCGCCGCTGCCCGAACCTACAGAAGAGATCGCCGAGGCTTACCAGCTCGTCGAGGCAGGCGAAGCGCCTACCGAGACTGCAGCGCCGGGGCCGGTTACGACGGCAGCGCCCTGGACTTCGAATACATGGGCGCAACCGGCACAGTGACCTTCCCCGCTGAACCGGCAGAAGATGTGGAGGCCCTCCGCACCACCATCGGCGAGGGACCCACCACCTATGCCAGCGTCTCGGTCGACAACCCGGCCGGCGAAAGCCCGATCAACTCGTACCAGATTTTCGCCTACACCCAAACGGGGGAGGAGATTCCATGCCCGGATGACGTGGACGATGGCAGCGGTCGCCGTCTTTGCGGAGGTCCCGGCGGCGCAGCGCAGTGACCTCGCTGAAGCAGTCCCGATCCAGCGAAGAACCTGATCATCGTTTCGAATCGCGGGTCGATCGTCTTCGCGATGAGGTCGAGTTCGTGCTTGCTCAGGAACAAGCCTCCCGGGTCCTCAGCCCGGTCTTGGGCGCCCCCGGATGCCTTTGGCCACGTTCTCGGGCACGAGGCGGATCTCGGCCGTCTCCAGCGAGGCCGAGAGTAGGGCATGGACGTTCTTGCGGGTCTTGTCCGCTACGGCGACCACGTCGAACCAGTTGAGGACCTGAGAGCGGGTGAGGCGGTCGACGGGGATGCCGCCGAGCGATTCGTCGATGTGATTCTAGAGGATCCGCCGGTATCGGTAGCGCGAACCGGATTCGATGCCCGTGAGGCTGTCGATATGTTCGCTGACTACTACGGACAGCCTGGGGGAGGCGGACCGCATCACGGAGGCGGCTTTGGCGGCGAGCCTGAAGGACTGTCCGTTGTCGTTGAGGAATCGCAGGAGCCTGTCGGCTGACTGTGCGTCGTCGAAGGATCGAGATGTCTGCTTGCCGGTGTCCTGATCGCGCCAGACGATTTGGTGTCGGGTGATGCCGTCGGAGCGGATCTGAGTCCGTATGGATGCCATAACCCGGAAGCCTGGGTAGCGATCAACAGAAATGTAGGTTTCATCAACAGAGCCCTAGCCAGATTGCTCTGGCTAGGGCTCTCATAGTGCGCGGAGGGGGACTTGAACCCCCACCCTCGTTAAAGGACTAGCACCTCAAGCTAGCGCGTCTGCCATTCCGCCACCCGCGCAGGTGATGTTTTCCGTAGCTCTAAACCTCGGAAGCAGCGAAAAAAACTCTAACACGAGGGGGGCCCAAGAGTTTAATCCGCCCCCTCACGGGGGCTCAGACAAAGTGGTTAGGCTGGTGGAACAGACCATTTGGCTCAGGAGGCCCACACGATGACCATCAAGCCCGAAGACGAAGTTGTCCGCATCTGCCAGGAACTGATCCGCATTGACACGTCCAACTATGGAGACAATGTGGGCCCGGGCGAACGAGCGGCGGCCGAGTACACGGCCGGCCTGATGGACGAAGTGGGTCTGGGGTCGCAGATCTTCGAGTCGGAGCCGGGACGCGCCTCGGTGATCGCCAGGATGCCGGGCTCGGATCCATCGCTACCCGCCTTGGTGGTTCACGGCCATCTGGATGTCGTCCCCGCCCAGAAGGAGGACTGGACGGTCGACCCGTTCAGCGGCGAGGAAAAGGACGGCCTGATCTGGGGTCGCGGCGCAGTCGACATGAAGGACATGGACGCCATGATCCTCTCGGTCCTCCGCAGCATGCAACGCGAGAAGATCCAGCCCAAACGGGACCTGATCTTCGGTTTCTTCGCCGATGAGGAGGCCGGCGGCACGTACGGTGCGTCTTGGCTGGTCGATACCCAGCCCGGACTGTTCGAGGGGGCAACCGAGGCGATCTCCGAGGTCGGCGGCTTCTCCGCCACCATCGGGGGCCAGCGCACCTACCTATTGCAGACCGCCGAGAAGGGCATCTCCTGGCTGCGCCTAGTAGCCCACGGCCGTGCCGGGCACGGGTCGCAGATCAACACCGACAACGCCGTCACCCGCCTCGCACGCGCCGTCACCAGGGTGGGGGAGTACCGGTGGCCGATCGAGCTCACCCCCACCACCCGTCAGTTCCTCGACGGCGTGACCGAACTCACCGGCGTCGAGTTCGACGCCGACAACCCCGACACCCTCCTCGCAGAACTCGGCACGGTAGCCCGTTTTGTGGGTGCCACCCTGCAGAACACGTCCAATCCAACAGTGCTCAAGAGCGGCTACAAGCACAACGTCATCCCCGGCACCGCCGAAGCCCTGATCGATGTGCGGACTCTCCCCGGCCAGGAGGAGCAGGTCCTCGCCACCATCAGGGAGCTCGCGGGCGACGGCGTCGACGTCACCTACGACCACAAGGACGTCTCCCTTGAGGTGCCCTTCGCCGGCAATCTGGTGGATTCCATGATCGACGCCCTCCACAGCCAGGACCCCGGCGCGAAGGTGCTGCCGTACACGCTCTCGGGGGGCACCGACAACAAGTCGCTGAGCCGCCTCGGCATCACCGGGTACGGCTTCGCCCCGCTCCAGCTGCCCGACGAACTGGACTTCACCGGCATGTTCCACGGCGTCGACGAGCGGGTCCCCACCGAATCGCTCAAGTTCGGCTCACGCGTTCTCCACCGCCTGCTCACCACCTACTAGGCGACCTCACCATGGAGACCCCCGAGGGCATCCTTCCCGACAGTCTGCTCGATACGCTCCGCGAACGCGCCGCCGGGTACGACGCCAGGAACGAGTTCTTCCACGCGGATCTGGCTGATCTCCGGGCCAGGGGTTATCTGGCGCTGATGACTCCGGTGCCCGACGGCGGTCGGGGGCTGGGCATCGAGGCAACGGCAGCGTGCCAGCGGCGCCTGGCCTCGGCCGCACCCGCCACCGCGCTGGCTATCAACATGCACCTGGTGTGGACCGGTGTCGCCCTGTTGCTGCAGCGCCAGGGGGACCACTCGCTGGCGCGGGTGCTGCGGGAGGCCGCCGAGGGGGAGCTCTACGCGTTTGGGCTGTCCGAACCGGGCAACGATGCGGTCCTCTTCGATTCCCTCACCACCGCTGCGCCACAACCCGATGGCGGGTATGCCTTTACCGGCACCAAGATTTTTACCAGCCTGGCACCCGCCTGGACCCGCCTCGGCGTGTTCGGCAAAGCCACTGCAGCAGACGGCTCAAAGGAACTGGTGCATGGCTTCGTCACCCGGGGGACGGCCGGGGTGCACACAGTCGAGGACTGGGACACCCTTGGTATGCGGGCCAGCCAGTCGCACACCACCCGGCTCGACGACGTCGTGGTGCCGCCGGAGCGCATTTTCAGGCACCTGCCGGTGGGTCCCCATGTCGACCCGCTGGTCTTCGCGATCTTCGGGGTGTTCGAGACGCTGCTGTCGGCTGTGTACGCGGGGATCGGGGACAGGTCGCTGCAGCTCGCCGTCGGATCGGCGGGGGAGCGAACCACCGGTCTTGACCCGGTGAGGCTCTCACAGACACCTGAAGCCCGCTGGCAGGTCGCAGACGCCGCGATGGCCATGGACACCCTCGACGCGCAGTTGCGGTCGGTAGCCCGCGACCTCGACGATGGCGTCGACCACGGGAGCCGGTGGTTTGCCAAACTGGTCGGTCTGAAACTACGGGCCACGACGGTGGCCCGAGAGGTCAACGACGCCGCCCTGCACCTGGCGGGAGGGCGTGGCTACCATGCCGCCAGCGAGATTGGCCGGCTGCACCGGGACGTCCTGGCCGGGCAGTACCATCCGTCATCGAGCGAATCGGCGCACCGGACCGTGGCGGCGGCGTGGTTGGGTCCGCTGACTGAGGATTAGGGGGCCAGCCGGTTCAGGCAGTCCGCTCCACCCGGAGCACCTTGCGGCGCATCCAGTACCGCCGGCCGCCGCCCAGGTAGATACAGCTGCGCTCCAGTTCCCACTTGCCGTATTCGGCGTGCTCAGTCAGCGCCTGGCGCGCTGCACTGACCGGTTCCCCGGCGTTGACGGTCAGCACCAGGTACTCGTACCGGCGTTCGACGTCGCGCTTCGGCGCGGTCGTCGCGTTCAGAAATTGTTCTCGCATTTCCCTCCAATTTTGATCACTTTACCGATAACGTCTACCCATGAGTATTGATCCGCGTGTCGCGCTCCAAACCCTGGTTTCGGCGCTTGAGGAGCATCTGAACGTGGCCGCCTCCCGGCGTGGCGACGAGGACCCAGCGGTCGAGGCCGCCTACCTGGCCATCGCAGATGCCTTCGATACCTATGAGGAAGTCCTCTACGACGCCCACGGCGAAGTGACACCGCTGGTCATCTATGAAGACGGCGACGACGACGAGGACGAGTCCTAGGGCTGAGCTGACACCTCGTCAAGCACTTCGGAAATTTGGGCGGGCAACGGATCCTGTGCAGCAGACAGCACATCCTTGAGCTGGTGACTCGTCCTGGCACCGGCCATCGCCGACGCGACCGTCGGACGATGCAGGACCCAGCGCAGGGCTACCTCCAGCGGGGCGAGATCCAGGCCTTTGGCCGCGGTGATCAGGGCCTCGGTAATCCGGTGCGGGCGGCCGCTCAGGTACGGCTCGACGTATGGCGCCCACACATCGGAGGCGGCCCGGGAATCCGACGGGGTCTGCCCCCGGTACTTGCCGGTCAGGACGCCGCGGCCGAGCGGGGCCCAGGCCACCAATCCCACACCGAGGGCCACGGCAGCGGGGGTCGCCTCACGCTCAACAGTGCGGTTCAGCAACGAGTATTCGGCCTCGTGAGCAATGATGGGAAAGCCTGCCGTGGCACGCGCAAGTGCCAGTTCCCAGCCCGCATGGTTCGACACGCCCACATAGCGGGCCCGGCCGGTCCGATAGGCGATTTCCAGCGCCCCGAGGGTCTCGTCCAGGGGCACAGCGGCGTGTCGGGCCGGTGCCAGCCACAGGTCAACGTGGTCGGTGCCGAGGCGGGCGAGCGACGCATCGAGCGAGTCGAGTAAGCCCTTCCGGGACCCGTCACCACGGCGCACACCGGCGTGCTGCCGGGCTGACCCACCCTGAACGGCGAGAACCAGCTCGGAACGGGCAACGGTGTCGCCGATGAGGTCGCCCAGCATCGCCTCCGCCCGTCCGTCCGAGTAGCGCGCGGCAGTACCCACCAGGGTGCCTCCCGCCTCGGTGAACAGGCGAAGCTGTTCCCGCGCGGTTTCCTCATCCACGTCCTGACCCCAGGTCATAGTGCCCAATCCCACACGGGATACTGTCAGACCGCTGCTGCCCACGTTGTGCCACTGCATACGGTAAGCCTAAAGCCTGCGGCAGGGCCGCTGCGTCCCGGTCCCCGGCAGGTATGTGCTCTAAGGTCTTAGATGTGAATTGGATCGAAGCTGCCATCCTGGGCCTGGTGCAGGGCCTGACGGAATTCCTGCCCATCTCCTCCAGCGCGCACCTGAGGATTGTTGGCGAGTTCCTGCCCGACGCCCAGGACCCGGGCGCCGCGTTTACTGCCATCACCCAGCTCGGCACTGAAACCGCGGTGGTGGTTTATTTCTGGCGGGACATCGTCCGGATTATCCGGGCTTGGGTCAAGTCGCTGGGCGGAAAGGTACCGACCAGCGACCCGGACGTGAAGATGGGCTGGCTCGTCATCCTTGGCAGCCTCCCCATCGGTATCCTCGGCCTGCTCTTCCAGGACCAGATCGAGAGCACGTTGCGGAGCATGTGGCTGACAGCAACGATGCTGGTGGTCTTCGGCCTGATCCTCGCGGTGGCCGACGCCGTCGGCAAGCAGGACCGATCACTGGACCAGTTGACGTACCGCCACGGCATCCTTTACGGCTTCGCCCAGGCCCTGGCACTCATTCCCGGCGTCTCCCGGTCGGGCGGCACCATCACCGCCGGCCTGTTCATGGGCTACAACCGGGAGGCCGCGGCACGCTATTCCTTCCTGCTCGCCATCCCGGCGGTCTTTGCCAGTGGCTTCTTCCAACTGGTCAAAAGCTTCGACGAGCCTGGCCCCTATGGTCTGGCCGAAACGGCGCTGGCAACCGGGATTGCCTTCGTGGTGGGCTTCGTCATCATCGGCTGGTTCCTGAAGTTCGTCTCGACCCGCAGTTACGGCCTGTTCGTCTGGTACCGGATCCTGCTCGGGCTCGCCCTGTTCCTGCTGCTCGGATTCGGCGTGATCAACCCCTGATCGTCGCTGCCACCAGTGGGGCGGGACCCCCGCTGGTCTGGGCTGCCCAGTGAAGAACGTATTGTAGAAGACGTGATTGCGTGGAACTCTCGTCCTATTCCTGTCCTGCCTGGCGAAAGCGCCGACATTGGGCTGTACGACACCAAACAGCAGCAGCAGGTCGCCCTGCCAACCGACCCCCGGCACGGCCTCTACGTGTGCGGCATCACACCCTACGACGCCACCCATATGGGCCACGCCGCCACCTATGTTGCGTTCGATCTCCTGAACCGGCTCTGGCGCGACTCTGGCGCCGTCGTGAACTATGTCCAGAATGTCACCGACATCGACGACCCCCTCCTTGAACGGGCGGCCGCGACCGGGGTGGAGTGGACCGACCTCGCCACCCAGCAGACGGATTTATTCCGCGAAGACATGTACGAACTGAACGTCATCCCGCCTGACCACTACGTTGGCGCCGTCGAATCGATTGAGTGGATCGTCCCGGTGATCGAATCCCTGCTGGAGCGGGGCATCGCGTACCCGGTGCCGGTTGACGGATCGGAGCCCGGCGGCGACATCTACTTCTCGGTGGACGCCGCGTCAGCGTCCCTGTCCGGGCCCGATGCCTGGTTCCTCGGCGCCGTGTCCCACCTCGGCCAGGACGAGATGACCGGATTGTTCGCCGAACGCGGCGGCGACCCCACCCGACCCGGGAAAAAGCATCCCATGGACCCGCTGCTGTGGCGCGTGGCCCGGGCCGGTGAGCCGGACTGGGACGGGAACACTCTGGGACGGGGTCGTCCCGGCTGGCACATCGAGTGCGCCGTCATCGCCCAACGTTTCCTCGACCTGCCGTTCACCGTGCAGGCGGGCGGTTCGGATCTGGTGTTCCCGCACCACGAAATGAGTGCAGCCCACGCCGAAGCGGCCACCGGGACTCCGCTGGCACGGCATTATTCCCACGCCGGCATGGTCGGTCTGGACGGGGAAAAGATGAGCAAATCCCGCGGCAACCTGATCCTGGTGTCCACCTTGCGCCGGGACGGCGTCGATCCGGCAGCGATCCGGTTGGCCATCCTGAACCACCACTATCGCTCCGACTGGTCCTGGACCGACAAGGTGATCCCCCGGGCCCAGGACCAGCTCTCCAGCTGGCGGCTTGCCCTGGGCTCCGCCACCAAGGAGTCAGCTGCCGCGCTCACCGCTGAACTGCGGGCAGCCCTCGTCAACGATCTCGACGCTCCGGCCGCCGTGGCCGCCGTCGACCGTTGGGCGGCCGCTGCACCCACCTCCGGGGGCAGCAACGACGGCGCCGCCGACATAGTGGACGCCCTGGACGCCCTCCTCGGCATCAGGCTAACCCGGTAGTCAGTCCTGGCGTCGCGTCAGTCCTTGCGGCGCTTCTTCAGGTACCGCTCGAACTCCCTGGCAATCGATTCGCCGCTCGCTTCGGGCAGCTCGGCGGTGTCCTTGGCCTCCTCCAATTGCCGCACGTAGGCGGCCACCTCAGGATCCTCGATAGCCAGTTCGTCGACGCCGCGCTCCCACGCCTCGGACTCTTCGACCAGGATGTGGGTGTCCACCGAGAGGTGGAGCATTTCCTCAAGCCGGTTCAGCAGGGCAAGCTGCGCCTTCGGCGACGGGGACTGGCCCACATAGTGCGGTACGGCCGCCCACAGGGACAACGTCGGAATGTCGGCCAGCAGACCCACCTCGCTGAGCACCCCGACAATGCCGATCGGACCCTCGTAGGTGGACGGCTCGATGTCGAGCTTTTCCCGCACCAGCTCATCGTCGGAGGTGACGGTAACCGGGATGGGCCGGGTATGCGGCACGTCGGCAAGCAGCGCCCCGACCAGGATGATGCAGTCGACGTTGAGCTCTTTGGCCGAGGCGATCAGCTCGGCAGTGTAGGCCCGCCACTTATAGGACGGTTCAACGCCGTGCACCAGAATGATGTCCACGTTGGTGTCCGGCACCGACGCCTTGCTGATCCGCGTGGTGGGCCATTTGATCTTGCGCTGGCCCGTGGCGTCCCGCGTGACCACGGGACGGGTGAACTGGAAGTCGTAGAACTCGTCGGCGTCGATCGTCGCCACCTTTTCGGTGCCCCAGTACCTCCCCATAAACTTCAGGGCATCACTAGCCGCCTCGCCGGCGTCGTTCCAGCCTTCGAAGGCGGCCAGCATGATCGTCACCCTGCGCCCGGGCGCATCACTGTGTTCAAAAAGGCCACGGATTCCGGGCGGGACGCTCTCATCAAAGGTACTCACCACTTCACCCTAAACCTCCCCGGCAGCCGTTGGCGGCTATTGGTCACCGCTTCGCGTAGAGCCTAAGCAGCCTCGGGCGCAGCTGCCCTCCCCGTAGACTGGGCCCATGGCTATTTCCGATCCCAATACAGCTGCGCTCCGTTCCGGACAGGCACCCAATGTCGACGTCGGGGGACTGCAGGCGGTTCTCTGGGACATGGACGGCACGATTGTTGATACTGAGCCGTACTGGATCCAAGCCGAGAAAGATCTGGTGGCGCAGCACGGCGGCAGCTGGTCAACCGCCGACGCCGAAGCCCTGGTGGGCCAGGCCCTCTCCTTCTCGGCCGGTGTTCTCCAACGGGCCGGCGTCGACCTGCCCATCCGCGACATCATCGATCACCTGACCACCGAGGTACAGTCCCGGGTCGCCGAAACCGCCCCCTGGCGGCCCGGTGCCCGCGAACTGCTGGCCGACCTGAATGCACAAGGCATCCCCTGCGCGATGGTCACCATGTCCGAGCAGCCCCTCGCCGCCGAAGTGGTCAGCCAATTGCCCCAAGGCACCTTTGAGCTTGTGGTGACGGGGGACATGGTCCAGCGGGGGAAGCCCGACCCGGAGGCCTACCAGCTGGCGTTCGACGGGCTGGTAGGGGGATCCGGGAGCCTGACCAAAGACCGGGTCGTGGCGATCGAAGATTCGCTTCCCGGTGCGACGTCGGCCGAATCCGCCGGACTGGTCACCCTGGCGGTGCCCCACATGACGGCCTTGCCCACCGATCGTGGCTGGTACGAATGGTCCACCCTCGAACACCGGTCGGTGGCGGACCTGAACCGGCTCGTCCTCGACCACTGCCCGGTCCCGGCGGAGCAGGCAACCCGGTGACCACCCCCGAAACCCAGGGCCTGCGTCGGCGGGAGGGGATCTCGCTGGGACGACTCGCGGGAATCCCGATAGTCCTGGCCTGGTCCTGGTTTCTCATTGCCGCGTTCGTTGTTGTGGTGTTCGGTCCGCAGGTGGCCCGCGCTTTTCCTGGGATCGGGGCCGGCGCCTATGGGGTCGCCCTCGGCTATGCCCTTCTGCTCGCGGCATCGGTGCTGATCCACGAACTGGCTCACGCCCTGTCGGCCCGCCGGTTTGGGTGGCCGACGGCCCGCATCGTCCTGAACCTCTGGGGCGGGCACACCCAGTTCGAAAACTTCAGCGCCACCCCGGGCCGCTCCCTGGTTGTGGCGCTGGCCGGCCCCGCTGCGAACTTCCTGCTGGCCCTGGGCGGCTGGCTGGCCATCCCCCTCTTCGAACCCCAGTCGGTGGGACGTCTCCTCGCCGACATATTCGTGTGGGCAAACCTCCTGGTCGCCGTATTCAACGTGCTGCCGGGCCTACCGCTCGACGGCGGGCGGATCGTCGAATCCGCTGTGTGGAAAGCCACCGGCAACCAGGACAAAGGCACCGTCGCTGCGGGCTGGGCCGGGCGCATCATCGTGATCCTGCTCGTCGTCGCTGTGGTCGGGCTGCCCCTGCTGCTCGGCGGAAGCCCGGACCTGACCGTGGTTATTCTCGCCGCGGTGATGGGCGCGTTCCTGTGGACGGGAGCGACAGCGGCCATCCAGAGCGCCCAAATGCGCTTGAGGCTTCCGGCAGTGAGCGCCGGGCGGCTGCAACAGCCGGCGCTGAGCATCGCGGCAGGGACCACAGTGCAGGCAGTCAGAAGGCTCGCCCGGGACCACCCGGGGGCGGCAATCGTCCTGACCGGTCCGGGGGGGCTGCCCGAAGCTGTCGTGGACACCGGAGCCCTGCTCAGCGTTCCCGACGACGCCGCCGAGCAGACCCTGATCAACGCAGTCGCCCGCGCACTCTCGCCCGGCGCCTACGTCCTGGAATCCGCCGAAGGCCAGGAACTGGTCCAGTTCCTGGCGAAACTGCCCGGCAGCGAATACGCGGTGATCGACCGGCTCGGCCGCGTTACCGGGCTGCTGCACCAGTCGACAGTCATCTCAGCCATCACCGGAAAACCCACCCCCGGCACCACCCCGTAGACCCCACCAACCCATCCTGTAGACCCCGCCTCCTCACCCGCTGCGCCCCCCACTAGCTAAGGACTTCCCTGATGAACACCCCCGGAACCACCCCCGCGGCACACCCTCCCCACGGTGCCGCCGTCCGCCGGGGTCCGTTCCGTGCCGGTGAACGCGTGCAACTGACAGACGAGAAGGGGCGCATGAACACCATCACGCTCACCCCCGGCGGGGCCTTCCATACGCACAAAGGATTTTTGTTGCACGACGGGTTGATCGGGTCCCTGGAAGGCTCTGTCCTCACCAATACCAGTGGCCAGCTGTATCAGGCGCTGCGCCCGCTGCTGTCCGATTTCGTGCTGTCCATGCCCCGCGGCGCGGCAGTGGTCTATCCCAAAGACGCCGGGCAGATCATCACCATGGCCGACATCTACCCCGGCGCCCGGGTCGTGGAAGCGGGCGTGGGCTCCGGCGCCCTGTCGATCTCCCTGCTGCGGGCCGTGGGGGATGCAGGCTACCTGCACTCGTTCGAGCGCCGCGCCGAATTCGCCGACATTGCCCAGGGAAACGTCGAAACCATTTTTGGTGGAGCCCATCCGGCATGGAGGATCACCCTGGGAGACTTCCAGGAACAGGTAGTCCAGCAGGAAGAGCCGGGCAGCGTTGACCGGGTGGTCCTGGACATGTTGGCGCCCTGGGAATGCCTCGATGCCGTCGCGACGGTGCTCGCACCGGGCGGCGTCTGGATCAACTATGTGGCCACGGTCACCCAACTGTCCCGGACCGCTGAAGCCATCCGCGCTGATGGCCGGTTCACCGAACCGGATGCCTGGGAGTCGATGGTGCGCGGCTGGCATCTCGAAGGCCTCGCCGTGCGCCCGGATCACCGCATGGTGGCCCACACCGGCTTCCTCCTCATCACTCGACGGTTGGCGCATGGCGTCACGGGACTGTCGCCGAAGCGGCGCCCGTCCAAGACGGATTTCAGCGAAGAGGACCTCAACGCGTGGACCCCCCAGGCGGTGGGCGAGCGTGAAGTATCGGATAAGCGACTGCGCCGGGTGGCACGCGATGCCAGCTCCACCATCCAGCGGGGTGCCCTCCCCGCCGAGGAGGCGCAGGCCCGCCGCGCGCAGGCCCGCCGCGCCCAGATCGCTACCCGGCACGACGACGAGCGCTGAGCCGGGGCGGGTCCGGGGCGGGTTCACCTCCGGTGGCTGGGGTGACTTTCAGGAATTACGCGGCCTACTGCGCTATGGTCGAATGAGAGCAACAATCGAGCACTGAAGGTGGGCGATACGCATGGCTGACTTCGAGAACGTAGACCCTCCAGAATTGTCCGCGGCCGTCCCGCACGAGGCCGCACCTGGCGCGGGCCAGCTGGCCGCAACGCAACGCCAGCTGAATATCCTGCGGGACCGAATGCGCACCATTGACCGGCAGCTGTCCTCGGCCGCGCAGAACAACACCAAACTGGTCGCCGCGCTCGAAACCGCGCGAACCGAGATCGTCCGTCTCAAGGGCGCCCTGGAAAACGAGGGCGCCACCCCCTTCAGCTTCGGCACCATCATCGCCATCAACGTGCAGGGCCCCGCGGGCCGGGGCCCGACAGCGTCGGGCGCTGGCCAGGACAGCGCCGACATCCTGCAATCCGGCAGGAAACTGCGGGTGGCGATCAGCCCCCTGGTCAACGTTGAAGAGTTGATGCCCGGGCAGGAGGTCCTCCTTAACGAGTCGCTGACCATTGTGGCGGGGCTGGCCTTCGAGCGTGCCGGGGAACTGGTGACCGTCAAGGAGCTGCTCGGCACCGACCGTGCCCTGGTGATCGGGCGGGCCGACGAGGAGCGCGTGGTCCGGCTCAACGGACCCCTCCAGTCGGAGCGGATCAGGGTCGGCGATGCGCTGTCGGTTGACAACCGGTCCGGCTACGCACTGGAAAAGATCCCCCGCAGCGAAGTGGAGAATCTGGTGCTTGAAGAAGTACCGGACATCGCCTATGAGGACATCGGCGGCCTCGGTCCGCAGATCGAGCAGATCCGCGACGCCGTCGAGCTGCCCTTCCTCCACCCCGACCTATACCGGGAGCACGGGCTCAAAGCACCCAAAGGCATTCTCCTGTACGGTCCACCGGGCTGCGGCAAGACCCTGATCGCCAAGGCAGTAGCCAACTCGCTTGCCGCCCGCGCCATCGAACGCACCGGGTCCACCGGAACCCGCAGCTACTTCCTGAACATCAAGGGACCCGAACTGCTGGATAAATACGTCGGCGAGACCGAACGCCACATCCGGCTGATTTTCGCCCGGGCCCGCGAAAAAGCCTCGGACGGCAGCCCCGTGGTGGTCTTCTTCGACGAGATGGATTCTTTGTTCAGGACCCGCGGTACCGGGGTTTCCTCCGACGTCGAGACCACGATTGTGCCGCAGCTCCTCAGCGAGATCGATGGCGTCGAGAAGCTTGAAAACGTGATTGTGATCGGCGCCTCCAACCGGGAAGACATGATTGATCCCGCCATCCTCCGGCCGGGCCGCCTGGACGTCAAGATCAAGATCAACCGGCCCGACGCTGAGGGCGCCGCCGAGATCTTCGCCAAGTACATCACCGAGAACCTGCCCCTCCATGACGACGATCTGGGGGAGCACAACGGCAACCGGTCGGCCACCGTGCAGGGGATCATCCGGCGCACCGTGGAGAAAATGTATTCAACCGAAAAGTCCAACGAGTATCTCGAGGTAACCTACGCCAACGGCGACACGGAGATGCTTTACTTCAAGGATTTCAACTCCGGCGCCGTGATCCAGAACGTGGTGGACCGGGCCAAAAAGTACGCGATCAAGGACCTGCTGCTGGATGGGCAGAAGGGCCTGAGGATAGAGCATTTCCTCCGCGCCGTCGTCGACGAGTTCCGCGAGCACGAGGACCTGCCCAACACCACCAACCCCGATGATTGGGCCCGCATCTCCGGCAAGAAGGGTGAGCGGATTACCTACATCCGGACCATCGTGCAAGGCAAGGCCGGCCAGGAACCCGGGAAGACCATCGAAACCACTGCGAATACCGGACAGTATCTGTGACACCAGTTGGACCATTCACCGATCCATCAGTCCTCGACCCTGAACGGTTTTCCGCCCACCGCGTGATGGGCACGGAAACCGAGTACGGCATCATCGCACCGTCGATCCCCGACGCCAACGCCACAGTCCTGTCCTCCCAGGTCGTCAACGCCTACGCCGCGACGCTGCGGGAGGGGCTGGGGAATCTCGCTGGCACCCGCTGGGACTACACGGATGAGGCACCGCTGGCCGATGCACGCGGCTGGCACCAGGCCCGGTACGCCGCCGATCCGTCCCAGCTGACCGACGCCCCGCCGGTGCTCTCCGCCGAGCAGATCGCCCTGGTGGATGCCTCCCTGGACGACGCCGGCCCCCTGAATCAGGCGGTGCTGATGAACCTGGTCCTGAATAACGGGGCCCGGCTGTACGTCGACCATGCCCACCCGGAATACTCGTCCCCCGAAGTGACCAACCCGCTCGACGCCGTGCTGTGGGACCGTGCCGGGGACGCCGTCGCGCTGGCGGCCATGCGCAGGATCTCGGCAACCCCCGGCTTCGCCCCGGTCCACCTCTACAAAAACAACACCGACAACAAGAGCGTCTCGTACGGTTCGCACGAGAACTATCTGGTGCCACGGAGTGTTCCCTTCAACCAGCTGGCGTCGGTGCTGATACCGTTCTTCGTGTCCCGTCAGACGATCTGCGGGTCGGGCCGGGTGGGCATCGGCGCCGTCAACCAGGCGCCGGGTTTTCAGCTCAGCCAGCGCGCCGACTTCTTCGAGAACGAGATCGGCCTCGAAACGACCGTCCGCCGACCGATCATCAACACCCGTGACGAGCCGCACGCCGTCGCCGAAAAGTACCGGCGGCTCCACGTCATCATCGGTGACGCCAACCTGAGCGAAATTTCCAACTACCTGAAATTGGGCACCACGTCGCTGGTGCTCTCCCTGATCGATCGGGGCAGCGCACCGGTCCCGGCGATCCAGGATCCGGTCGGTGAACTGCAGGCCGTCAGCCATGATCCGAGCCTGAAGCACCGCATCAGGCTGGTGGACGGGCGGCTGCTGACGGCGCTCGACCTGCAGGAACTTTACCTTGAGGCGTGCCTGGGCGAAGCCGACCGCCAGGGTGGGGTCGACGGGCAGAGCGCCGACTTGTTGCACCGGTGGGGGACACTGATCGACACCCTACGCCGGGACCCGTTCGACGCCGCACACCAGCTTGACTGGGTGGCCAAGCTGAAGGTACTCGAGGCCTATCGGAGCCGTGATGGACTATCCTGGGAGGACCCTCGCCTGGCCCTGGTGGACCTGCAGTACTCCGACCTGCGCCCCGAGAAAAGCATCTACTACCGGCTGTCGGCCCGCGGCCAGATGGACCGGCTCGTCACCGACGAGCAGGTGAAGGCTGCCGTATCCCGCCCGCCCGAGGACACCCGCGCCTACTTCCGCGGCCGCTGCATCAGCAGTTTCCCGCGAGAGGTGGTCGGCGCCAGTTGGGACTCGATCATCTTCGAACTGCCCTCCCAGCGGCGGCTGCAGCGGATCCAGACCCGCGAACCGCTCCGCGGAACCGCCGCCCTCACCAGGGAATTGTTCGCAGCGTCGGGCGACGCCGAAGAATTTGTTGCCCGGCTTTTGAGCAGGCCACAATCCAACATGGCACCATAGAGATCACTAGGTTTAGCGCATCACATCCTCAGCAATGAAAGGTGTCCGCCATGGCAACACAGGACCGCAAAAACACCGGGTCTCGCCCCGAGGAACAGGACGAGCAGCAGGACACGCCGGTCCCGGATACCGGGGGGACCCCCGACGGCGGAGCGCCCACCGCGCAGACCCAGGGGGTCGACGACCTGCTCGACGAAATCGATGGGGTCCTTGAGTCCAACGCCGAAGAGTTCGTCAGAGGGTTTGTCCAGAAGGGCGGCCAGTAACCTCGATGAAGGTGGAAGACGCTACCGCGTCGATCGGCCGCGCCGCCTCAACGTCGTTCAGCGGGTACCTCGGGGCAAACCACCCCGATCTGCTCCCCTCCAGCCGCTCGGCTGGCGGGTTGACGCCAGCCAGCGCCGCCACTGTGGTGCCCCACGCCACCACCATCGTGTCGATGACCTACGCCGGCGGTGTGTTGATGGCCGGCGACCGGCGGGCCACGATGGGCAACATCATCGCCAGCCGCCACATCGAGAAGGTGTTCCCCGCCGACATGTTCTCGGTCCTCGGCATAGCCGGCAGTGCCGGGATAGCGCTCGACATCATGCGGCTGTTCCAGGTGGAGCTTGAGCATTACGAAAAAATCGAAGGCACCCTGATGAGCCTCGACGGCAAAGCCAACCGGCTGGCAGCGATGATCCGCTCCAACCTGCCGCTGGCCCTCCAGGGGCTGGCCGTCGTCCCCCTGTTCGCCGGGTTCGACACCGTCCGGCGGGTCGGCCGGCTGTTCTCCTACGACGTGACCGGCGGACGCTACGAGGAGCAGGAACACCACAGTATCGGCTCCGGTGCCGCCTTCGCCCGGGGTGCCCTGAAGAAGCTGTGGAAACCGAACCTCGACGAGGACCGGGCGGTGCGGGTCGCCGTCGAATCCCTGTACGACGCCGCGGATGACGATTCAGCGACGGGTGGCCCCGACGTCGTCCGACAGCTCTGGCCGGTGGTCTACACCGCCAATAGCGCCGGAGCCCGCCGCATCCCCGAGCGGGAGCTGGCGCTGGCGGCCGCGCAGATCATCGATTCGCGCTCGGTGGCAGGCCGGGAGGCATGACCATGACCCAACAGTTTTACGTCTCACCGGAGCAGCTCACCAAGGACCGCGCCGATTTTGCCCGAAAGGGGATCGCCCGCGGACGCTCAGTAGTGGTGCTCAGTTGCCGGGACGGGATTGCACTGGTCGCCGAGAATCCCTCGCCGTCCCTGCACAAGGTCGGTGAGATCTACGACCGGATCGCTTTCGCCGCGGTGGGGAAATACAACGAGTTTGAAAGCCTGCGCCAGGCCGGAGTCCGTTACGCCGACGTGCGCGGGTACTCCTATGACCGCGAGGACGTCACGGCGCGCGGGCTGGCCAGCGTCTACGCCCAAAGCCTCGGCGCGGTGTTCACCGCCGACAGCAAGCCCTTCGAAGTGGAACTCGCCGTCGCCGAGGTCGGCGCCCGAGTGGACGCCGACCACCTGTACCGGCTCACCTTCGACGGTTCGATCGCCGACGAGCGCCGGTTCATCGTGATGGGCGGGCAGGCGGACGCCGTCGGTGATGCCCTGACCGGCCGGTGGGACGAAGAGCACAGCTTCGCCGACGCGGTGCGGACCGCCGTCGACGCGCTCCGGCACGACGGCGGTCCGACTGGCGCACCCCGTCCCCGGCTCGAGTCGAGCGCACTGGAGGTCGCCGTCCTGGATAGGGACCCGCTCACCACCCGGGGGGCGCGCCGGGCCTTCCGCAGGTTGCAGCCCACCGAGGTGGAGGAGATCCTCAACGTCGGGAAGATCGGCACCTAATGGACCGCAGAATTTTTGGCATCGAAACAGAATTCGGCATCGCCTACTCCGGGCCCAACTCGCGCCCCCTCTCACCCGAGGAGGTGGCCCGCTACCTGTTCCGCAAGGTGGTGAGCTGGGGGAGATCCTCCAACGTGTTCCTCACCAACGGTTCCCGGCTGTACCTCGACGTAGGCTCCCACCCCGAATACGCCACGGCAGAGTGCGACGACGTCGCCCAGCTCATCGCCCACGACCGTGCGGGTGAGCTGATCCTTGAGGATCTGGTCGCTGAAGCGCAGCGGCGCCTGGCCCACGAGGGGTACGACGGGCGGGTGTACCTGTTCAAGAACAACACCGACTCGGCGGGCAACTCCTACGGCAGTCACGAGAATTACCTCATTCCGCGGAAGCTCGAATTCAGTCGGCTGGCCGACATCCTGATCCCATTCCTGGTCACCCGGCAGCTCCTGGTCGGCGCAGGTAAGGTCCTCAAGACGCAGACCGGTGCCGTATATGCCTTCTCGCAGCGCGCCGACCACATCTGGGAAGGGGTATCCTCGGCCACCACGCGGTCCCGGCCCATCATCAACACCCGGGACGAGCCGCACGCCGACGCCGAGTATTACCGCAGGCTCCATGTCATCGCCGGGGATTCGACCATGGCGGAGACCACGACCCTGCTCAAGGTGGGATCCGTTGACCTGATCCTGCGGATGATCGAGGCCGGGGCCATCATGAAGGACTTCCGGCTGGAGAACCCGATCCGCGCGATCCGGGAGATCTCCCACGACCTCACCGGCCGGCAGCCTTTGAAACTGGCGAGCGGACGCACCATGTCGGCACTCGACCTGCAGCAGGAATACCTGTCACGGGTGAGCCAGTTCGTTGAAACGAACGGCGCCCACACCCCTCACGTGGAACGAATCCTTGAACTGTGGGGGAGGACCCTGCAGGCGGTCGGCAGCGGGGACCACGGGCTCATCGACCGCGAAATTGACTGGGCGATCAAGAAGAAACTGATCGACCGGTACCGGGACCGCCACGAGTTGGGCCTGGAATCGGCGAGGGTCGCGCAGCTCGACCTCACCTATCACGACATTTCCCGCGAACGGGGCCTGTACTTCCTGCTCCAGCAGCGCGGCGAGACCGAGCGGGTCGTGGACGACGTCGACATCAAGAATGCGGTGGACATTCCGCCGCAAACCACCCGTGCGCGTCTGCGGGGCGAGTTTGTCCGCCGCGCCAAGGACGCCAACCGCGACTTCACCGTCGACTGGGTGCACCTCAAACTCAACGACCGTGCCCAACAGACCATCCTGTGCAAAGACCCGTTCCAGTCGGTCGACGAACGGGTCGAGGCGTTGCTGGCCCAGCTGTGAATCCCCGGGGAAACCGAGCATCAGGAGAAACTTCGGCCCGCAAACCGTTAGGCTGGACAGGTTCATTCACCGGTCACAGGACGCTCGCCGCGGGCCGGGCGGGACGCACCACCGATCAACTGCATTACCGATCAACTGCATTACCGATGAACTGCTCAACCGATCTACTGCTTAGCCGATCAACTGCGAAAGAAGCACCGTGCGAAAAGCCCTCACCCTTGCTCTGCCCCTCCTGCTAGTGCTGACAGCCTGCGGCGGTGACACCGACCAAACCGAACGGAAGACGGCCGGAGACGCCGCAATCCTCGAATCGGTTCGCGTCGAGGGCGGATCCGACGAGGAGGCTCCCGAAGTGACGTTCGAGTCACCGCTGGAGGTCACCGGCCCCGCTGCTGCCACCGTCAGCACCGGTGACGGCGAGCCGATCGCCGACGGCGACCGCGTGACCTTCCACCTGGTGGGTCTCAACGCCGAAGACGGTGCCGTCCTCGGCGACACCTACTCCGCGGAACCGCAGACCCTCGATCTGGTCGAGAAACTGCAAGCAGACGACCCTGAGCTGTACGAGGTGCTGGTGGGGACCCCCATCGGGTCCCAGATCGCCTACACCAATGTCATTGAGGGCCAAGATCCCCAGCAGCTCATCGTGATGCGCGTAGTCGGCGCCGAAGAAGCACCTCCAGCGCCTCCGGTGCCCGAGGTTCTGACCCCTGAGGAGGTTGAGAAGCTGGACGCCGACGGCCAGCTTCCCACGTTCACGTTCGACGATGACGACGCTCCGGTCATCGACATCCCCGACAACGAGCCCTCAGACGACCTGGTCATCAAGGTCCTTGAGGCCGGCGACGGCGAGGTTCTCACCGAGGCAGACACGATCAGCGCCAACTACGCTGGCTGGCGCTGGGACGACGGCGAGCAGTTCGACTCCAGCTACCCCGGCGGTGAGCCGGTCGAGTTCCCGCTGACCGGCGTGATCGAAGGCTGGACCAAGGGCCTGGCCGGCCAGACCGTCGGCAGCAAGGTACTGCTCGTGATCCCCGCCCCCATGGGCTACGGCGATCCAGCTCCTGAAGGGCGCCCCTCCGGCACCCTGGCTTTCTATATAGAGATCGTCGAAAAAGTCGCCGCCGAATAATCACCGGCAGCACCACCCGAAGCACCAACCCAGAGGAGAGCTATGTCACTCGGATCACACGAAACCGACCGCACCAAACCGGAGATCGAATTCCCCGGCACCAATGTCCCCACCGAACTGGTCATCTCCGACCTGATCGAAGGGTCGGGTGACGAGGCGAAAGCCGGCGACACCGTCTCCGCGCACTACGTGGGCGTGGCCTTCTCCACGGGCGAAGAGTTCGACTCGTCCTGGAACCGCGGCGCACCGCTCGACTTCAAGGTGGGCATCGGCCAGGTCATTCAGGGCTGGGACCAGGGCCTGCTGGGAATGAAGGTCGGCGGACGTCGCCGGCTGGAAATCCCCGCCAGCCTCGCCTACGGTGACCGCGGCGCCGGCGGCGCCATCGCCCCCGGGGAATCGCTCATCTTCGTGGTGGACCTGATGGGCCTGCGCTAACCACAACGCCCGGGTGACAACGCGCGGGTGAAGATGATGGCCGGGGCGTAGTGTGCCCCGGCCATCATCTTGCGGGTACTCTTTCCAACGTGTCAGCTAAACGAACCGAACGCCTTCTCACCCTGGTCATGCTGCTGCTGTCCACCCGGCGCGGATACTCCAAGGAAGAACTGTTCGACGAGATCGAGCTCTATGGTGCGGCCCCATCGCCCGCCGCCCGGGAGAAACTGTTTGACCGCGACAAGGCAGCGCTCCGCGAGCAGGGCATACCAGTCCAGTCCTTCAGCGACGACCCGGCCTTCGACCACGACAACTCGATCCGGCGGTACCGGATCGCCGCCACCGAGTACCGCCTGCCGGCCGTCACCTTCACCGCCCAGGAGTCGGCGGCGCTGACCCTCGCCGCGGGGATGTGGGATGTTGCCACCCTCGACTCGGCAGCCGCCCGGGCGCTGCGGAAGTTGCAGAACCGCGGCGCCGCCCGTGACGACGCGGCAGCCGTCCCCGTTGAACCGCGCATCCACACCAACGAACCCCACTGGGATGAGGTGTGGCGTGCCACCACCTCACGCCGGCCCATCTCCTTCGGCTACCGGGCCGCCAGCACTGGCCGGGAGGAGGAACGGCGGCTCCAGCCGTGGGGGATGGGAAGCCGCTATGGGCACTGGTACGTGGTGGGCCGCGACCTGGACCGCGGCGAGGAGCGCTACTTCAGGCTTTCCCGGATCACCACAGCCCCCGTGCAACACGAGGGGACCTTCGACGTCCCGGACGACTTCACCATGCGTGACTCCCTGGCCTCGCTAGGACGCGCCAGCGAACCATTCAGCGCCGTCGTCGCAGTCCGCCCCGACACCTGCCACCTACTACGCACCCGCCGTGGCGCACTCAGCAGCGGCGACGACGGCGGCTGGGACACCATCACCTTCCCCTACGGTGACCCGGGAGAAGCGGCCGCCGACATCGCAGCGTTCGGTCCGCGCGCCCGGGCGGTGGCCCCACCGGAGCTCGTGGCACGAGTGGCGGAGCAGCTCGTTGCTGCAACAGCCGCCCAGGACGGGCCGTTCACCGCCCTCACGTTCACCGGTCGCGCGGCACGACCGGCCCGGCGGAAAACGTCATCCGACGCCCACCTTCGCAGGCTCCTCGACCTGGTGCCCTATCTCCTCGACCATCCGGGGGCGGACATGGACGAGACGGCCGACCGCTTCGGCGTCACCCGCGCGCAACTGGCCTCCGACCTGGAACTGTTGTTTGTCAGCGGCCCCCGTTTCTACCCGGAAGGCCTGATCGAGGTCAGCCTGGACGGTGACCTCATCTTCCTGAGCAACGCGGACCACCTTGCCGAACCGGTTCGGCTGAACCTCGATGAGGCGTGCACGCTGATTGTGGGCCTTGACACGCTGCGGCGGTTGCCGGGGTTGGACCCCGGCTCTGCCGCTGCCACAGCCCACGCCAAACTCACCGAGGCGGCCGGTGACGCCGGGCGGGCCGGACGGGCCATCGCCACCACCCTCACCGAGGAGGCAGTGAGCCACACGCTCGAAACCATTCAGGCTGCCCTGGCCTCCCGGGTGCGCCTCGAGCTCACCTACCTCGTCCCCACCCGCGACGAGGTCACCCAGCGCACGGTCGAACCCATCAGGGCCTTCTCACGGGACAACACCTGGTACCTCGAGGCCTGGTGCACCAGCGCCCGCTCGGTCCGCAACTTCCGCCTCGACCGGATCCAGGCGGCCCACCTCACGGCAGACCCCGCAACGAGACGGCCATCCATCGCCGACGGCGATCTCCTGTTCCGCCCCACCGCAGGCGATACCCTGGTGACCTTCATCCTTCGGCCACCGGCGCGCTGGGTCGCCGAGCAGTACGACGCCGAGCGCACCCAGGAGTTAGCCGATGGGCAGCTCGCGGCGGAGATCAGGGTTGCGACCACCGAGTGGATTCCCGGCCTGATCGGCAGGCTCGGAGGGGACGCTGCCGTCGCAACGCCCGACGCTCTTCGGCGGGACTGCGTGGCGTGGCTGACCGCCGCACGCCTGAACTACTCCTGACAGCGATCGACCCGCCTGTCCCCATGACGGTCCTCGCTCCCTTAGACTTGAGCCATGCCTTGGTGGACGTGGATTGTGATCTGGGTGGCACTGCTTGCGCTAACCCTCCTGGTACTTGCCGTGCTGGGCTACCATCTCTTCCGCAAGGTCAAGGCCCTCCTCGCTGAGGTTGAGCACGCCACCGGCATGATCGACCAGTCCACCAGCCAGATGGCCGGCCCCGAACAGGTGGCATGCGATTCACCCGTGGCAGTGTTCAGGGATCCGGGCACTGTCAGGGACGAACTTCACGACGCCAAGGCACTGCGGGTTGCCTCTCGCCGTGAGCGCCGCATCCACCGCCGGGTGGAGCACGGCCAGCCGGTGCGCCTGAAAGACCTTCCCCATGTTTGATCCTCGGCCCACGCTGCGCCAGCGCACCGATCCGACCGAGAACTATGAAAGGATTTCGTCATGAGACCTGAAGGTTGGGCACTTGTTGCCATCATCGTTGTCGCCCTGCTCCTCTTCGGAGCCCCCAAACTGCCCGGACTGGCCCGCAGCGTCGGCCAGTCCCTGCGGATCTTCAAGTCCGAGGTGAAGCAGATGAAAGACGACGATCCCGCAGACACGCCCGACCAGGGTTCCCCGGTTGAAGGGCGCGTCGTACCGCCGTCACACGGCAGTAGCGGCTACCGTGACCAGTCAGGACCGGCCACCCCCGGGCAGCACAACCCGCCGGGGTCAGCCGATCCGACGTCCCGCACACCCTAGGGTGAGCGGGCGGTGCTGAAGGTGCGGGGCAGGGGTCGCAAATCCAACCCTGAGGGGCGGATGGCTCTCAGGGAGCACCTGATAGAGGCCCGGAACCGGGTGGTCAAAGCGGCGCTGGCCCTCGTCGTCGGGACGGTTGCCGGCTTTTTTATCTACAATCCTGTCCTGACGGCGTTGTCCCGCCCCATTCTTGAGCTGAACGCCCGGGAGGGCAGGGAAGCGGTCCTGAACTTCGACGGCGTAGGGTCGCCGTTCGACCTGCTGGTTCAGGTATCGGTCTTCATCGGTATCATCCTCGCCAGCCCGGTCTGGCTGTATCAGCTGTGGGCGTTTATCACGCCTGGACTGAGAACCAAGGAACGCCGGGTGGCATTGTCCTTCATCGCCGTCGCCGTTCCGCTGTTCCTGGCGGGGATCTATCTCGCGTGGCTGGTGTTGCCGAACGCGGTGCGGGTGTTGACCGACTTCACCCCCAGCGGATTCTCGAACATCATCCTGGTGACCGCCTATATTACTTTTGTGCTGCGCCTGATGCTGGCCTTCGGCATCGCCTTCCTGCTTCCGGTGGTGCTCTTCGGATTGAACGTGGTGGGAATCCTCACCGGCAAGCAGATCCTCAAAGCGTGGCGGATCACGGTGTTCCTGATCTGCGTGTTCGCCGCCATGGCAGCACCGGGCGGCGACGCCCTTGGCATGCTCTACCTGGCCGCCCCGATGGTGGTGCTCTTCTTCATCGCCATCATGTTGTGCCTGCTCAACGACAAACGCCGCGAGCGGCGACGCGCCGCCCGGGACGCCGAGGTTGAGGCGGGGGCCGATACGGCGTCCACCATTGACGGACTCTAACCCGCCTCACCCGGTGCAACCCGCCAGCCGGGACAGTTTAGGCTTGATCGTATGACCTCCCCCGCCGAGCGGTACCAGCTAGCACGGGCGCGCACCGCACACACAGCGACGTCACTGCACCACTTTGAGCAGACTCTGGGTTTCGACCTGGATCAGTTCCAGCGGGACGCCTGTGTCTGCCTCGAAGCCGGGCGTGGGGTACTTGTCGCCGCACCCACCGGGGCGGGAAAAACGGTGGTCGGGGAGTTCGCCGTCTATCTTGCCCTTGAAAAGCGGCTGAAGGCGTTCTACACGACACCCATCAAGGCGCTCAGCAACCAGAAATACTCGGAACTATGCGCTGTGTACGGGGCGGACCGGGTGGGCCTGCTCACCGGTGACACCTCAATCAACCCGGACGCCGCCGTCGTCGTCATGACCACCGAAGTGTTGCGGAACATGCTGTACGCCAACTCGGACACCCTGGCTGACCTGGGGTACGTGGTGATGGATGAGGTGCACTACCTTGCGGACCGGTTCCGGGGCGCCGTGTGGGAGGAAGTGATCATTCATCTGCCGTCCGAGGTGCGGCTGGTATCCCTCAGCGCGACGGTCTCCAATGCCGAAGAATTCGGCGCCTGGCTCGACACCGTGCGGGGGCATACCGATGTGGTGGTCTCCGAGCATCGGCCGGTGCCTCTCTGGCAGCACGTCATGGTGGGCCAGAACCTCCTCGATCTCTTCGCCGGGGATGTGGCCTTTGACGAGGCGGCGCCCGCCGGAGCTGACGCCGGAGCCGAGGACCGCTACGAGGTTAATCCTGAGCTCCTCGATCTGGCAAACTCGGAAACCCGCCTGAACCAGCGTTCAGGGTGGGGCGGAGGCGGTCCCCGGCGGGGGAGGGGGCCGGCGAAGAGGCCCCCGCAGGCGGCGTCCCGGGTCAGGCGTGCCAGCCGACCCCAGGTCATCAGCGCCCTCGACCGGGACGGCCTGCTTCCGGCCATCACCTTCATCTTCTCCCGTAACGGCTGCGAAGCGGCAGTCAGCCAGTGCCTCGACGCTGGCCTGTGGCTGACCACCGAGCCGGAACGCGAGATCATCGGCCGTCGCGTCGATGAGGCGGCCGCCGACCTGCCACCCGAGGACCTGGCGGTCCTCGGGTTCTGGGAGTGGCGGGAAGGTTTGATCAGGGGTTTCTCGGCGCACCATGCGGGGATGCTCCCCACCTTCAAGGAGGTGGTGGAGAAGCTCTTCGCGATGGGGCTGGTGAAGGCAGTGTTTGCCACCGAGACGTTGGCCCTCGGCGTGAACATGCCGGCCCGCTCGGTGGTCCTGGAGAAGCTCGACAAGTTCAACGGTGAGGCCCACGTCAATGTCACGGCGGGGGAGTACACCCAGCTGACGGGACGTGCCGGCCGCCGGGGGATCGATGTGGAAGGCCACGCCGTCGTCCTGTGGCAGCCCGGCACCGATCCGGGCGCCGTGGCCGGTCTCGCGTCCCGCCGCACCTACCCGCTGAATTCCAGCTTCCGCCCCACCTACAACATGAGCATCAACCTGGTCGCCCAGTTCGGTCAGGACCGGTCACGGGAAATCCTTGAAACGTCGTTCGCCCAGTTCCAGGCGGACCGTTCGGTGGTGGGTCTCGCGAAGCAGGTGCGGACCCGCGAGGAGTCCCTGAAGGGCTACGAACAGTCCATGACGTGCCACCTCGGTGACTTCACCGAGTACTCGAAACTCCGGCGGGAACTATCAGACCTCGAGGACGCCGCAGCGAAAACCAACTCCCGCAGCAGACGGTCGGCAGCCGCCTCGTCCCTGGAGATGCTCCGGCCCGGCGATGTCATTGACGTCCCTGCCGGACGCAGCCAGGGGTACGCGGTGGTCCTCAGCGCCGACACCTCCCGGGAGCCACGGCCCACCGTCCTCACCGAGGACAAACAGATCCGACGGGTCGGAGTGCAGGACCTCAGCGGGCCACTGGAGATACTGTCCCACATCAGGATTCCCAAGAACTTCAACGCCCGCAGCCCCAAGGACCGGAAGGATCTGGGTTCGTCGCTGCGCAACGCGCTTCACGATAGACGCCCGCCGCGCAGGGGGTCGGCCACCCAGGACGGCTTCCACACAGCGGTCGCCGAGCGTCAGGAGGCGGCCATCGCCGAGCTTCGGCGAAAGCTGCGAGCCCACCCCTGCCACGGCTGTAGTGACCGGGAACAGCACGCCCGGTGGGCCGAACGCTGGTGGAAGCTGCGCCGGGAAACCGACCGCCTCACCGGTCAGATCCGTGGCCGGACCAACACCATCGCGAAAACCTTCGACCGCGTGTCGGACGTCCTCCTTCACTACGGGTACCTGCAGGACACCCCAGCAGGCGCCACTGTCACCGCTGCTGGCCGAAAACTGCGGCGGGTTTATGGCGAGAAGGACCTGCTGATCGCCCTATCGCTGGAGCGTGGTGCCTTTGACGGCCTCGACGCCACGGAGACCGCCGCGCTCGCGTCGGTACTGGTCTACCAGGCCAAACGGGAGGAACGCGGCCTGCGGCCGAAACTGCCCAGCGCCGCACTCGACTCCTCGGTCGACGTCGTCGTCCGCCAATGGTCGGCCCTGACGGACCTGGAGGAGCAGTTCAAACTCCCGGTCACCGGTGAACCCGAACTGGGCCTGGTCTGGCCCATGCACAAGTGGGCCAGTGGCACGGCGCTGCAGGCCGCGCTGAGCGGCACCGAACTGGCGGCCGGCGACTTTGTGCGGTGGACCAAACAGGTCATTGACCTGCTCGATCAGCTCGCCAAGATCGACGACCTGGCGCCGGGGCAACGCCGGTTGTGCATTGATGCGATTGGTCTCATTCGCCGCGGCGTGGTCGCCTACTCGGCCATCGGCGACTAGTTCCCGGCGTTCTCCCTGTTTGCACCACCGCTTGCACCACCGTCTGGAGCCCGAATGACCCCGACCCGCCCCGTGCTTTACCGCAACGGCTCCGTTTATAGCGCCGCGGACCCGTTCGCTACGGCGATGCTGGTTGACGGCGACACCGTCGCGTGGATCGGCTCCGAGCATGCCGCCGAATCCCTGGCCGACTCCACCATGACCGTCGTAGACCTGGCGGGTGCGCTCATCACCCCGGGGTTCGTGGACTCCCATGTCCACACCACCGAGACTGGACTGGCGTTGGAGTCCATCGACCTGGCCGGTTGCACCAACGTCACGGACCTTCTGGACCGGGTGGCCACCGCAGCGCGCACCGGCGGCCACACGGTGTTGGGGCATGGCTGGGACGAGTCCCGCTGGCCGGAGCCGACCATCCCCACGGCTCAGCAACTCGACGCGGCAGGGGGAGGGAAGCCCGTTTATCTGGCCCGCGTAGATGTCCACTCGGCTGTCGTATCAGGGTCGCTCGCCGCCAGCCTGGGATTAGCGGCGCTCCACGGCTGGGACAACGGCTTCGTGACGCACGACGCCCACGTCACGGCACGCCTCGCCTCCCGGAACCTCGGTGACTCCCTGCGGTCGTCGTACCAACGCGCAGCACTCCGCCGGGCGGCAGCCAACGGCATCGTCGCCGTCGCCGAGATGGGGGCACCGCATATTTCACCCACCGACGACCTGCTGTCGCTGCTCCGCCTGGAAGAGCAGACGCCGGTCGAGCCTCTCCCCGAGATCCTGGCGTACTGGGGGCAGGCGGTCACCACTCCGGCCGAACTCAGAGAGATAGTGGACCTCTTCGGTGGACGCCTGGCCGGGCTGGGCGGGGACCTCAACGTTGATGGGTCGATCGGGTCCCGCACCGCAGCCCTCCGGCAGCCCTACGCCGACGATCATACCCACCAGGGTTCAGTGTTCCTCACTGCCGACGCCGTCGCGGCCCACCTTGGTGCTGCGACCAGCGTGGGGATGCAGGCCGGATTCCATGTGATAGGTGACGCCGGCCTGGACGCGGTACTCGGGGGCCTGGCCCTGGTCGCTGGCGCGCACGGGATCGAGGCAGTCCGGAAGGCACGCCACCGCCTCGAACACGTCGAGTTCGCAGACGCTGAGGCCATCGCCCAGCTGGTGCACTTCGGTATTACCGTGAGCGCCCAACCAGCCTTTGACGCCCGCTGGGGTGGCGCCGATGGCCTGTACAGCCAGCGGGTGGGTGCTGACCGACTGGCCAGCATGAATCCTTTCGCGGGCTTCCTGGCCGCGGGCGTCCCACTGTGCTTCGGCTCGGACAGCCCGGTGACATCCCTCGACCCGTGGGCCAGTCTCCGGGCCGGCGTGATGCACCACAACCCTGCCCACCGGATCTCCGCCCGGGCGGCATTTATTGCCCACACCAGGGCCGGGTGGCGGGCGGTCGGCACGGCGCACCCCCTGCTCGGGCAACTGGTCCCCGGCGCCCCGGCGTCCTACGCGGTCTGGGAGGTCGAGGAATTGATGGTCCAGACCGCCGACAGTCGCGTGCAGTCCTGGAGTACCGATCCCCGGGCGGGGACTCCGCTCCTGCCAGCGCTTGACACCGGGGCGGATCCGCTCTGCCTGGAGACGGTCCACCGGGGCCGCCAGCTGTACCAGGCCGAAGGATTCCGAGAAATTTCCTCGGCACTGCGTTCCGCGTCCTGACCTGCGTAAACAAGCGTTTGTGCAGGTCAGGGAGCTGTTGACACGTGCCGCACAGCACGTAGGCTTGCAACTCAACGGGTCGATAATCCAGCACCACCGATGACCCGACCGTGCCGATTCAACGCACTTTTGGGGCAGCCACCGATTGTTTGGGATGGTTCGCCCCTGCGTTGCGGTATCGGTAACCAAAAAAACGGGTAGGTTCGCGCGCCAGTAGAAAACAGCTGTGATCCATCAGGATCCGTGCTGGCCCGAAGGCGCGTGAACCTACCCGGTTTCTTGGCACAGTTTTCCTGGCAATGGTGCGTTTGACCACGGCTGGGCGGCTCTTTTCGGTCCTGTCCGGGCATCCAATATACTGATCGTTTGGTTCCGGCCCACGGGACGCGTGCGCCCGAGGCGCACCTGCTACTTGATCAAAGGTTGCCTGAGTGCGAGTCGTCACCATCATTCCCACCTACAACGAGATCGAGTCGCTACCCCTGACCATCGCACGGCTGCGGCGCGCGGTACCGCTCTCGGACGTTCTCGTGGTGGATGACAATAGCCCTGACGGAACCGGGGGTCTCGCCGACACTCTCGCCAGCGCCGACCCGCAGATCTACGTGCTGCACCGCACGGGCAAGGCGGGACTCGGTGCCGCCTACCTTGCCGGATTCGTGTGGGGTCTCGGCGCCGGGTATGACGTGCTGGTCGAAATGGACGCCGACGGCTCCCACCGTCCGGAGCAGCTACAGTCCCTGCTCGACCGGGTCCCCGACGCGGACCTGGTCATCGGGTCCCGCTGGATCCCCGGTGGCAGCGTGGTGAACTGGCCGCGCCGTCGGAAGCTGCTGTCCCGGGCCGGAAGCACGTACTCGCGGCTCATGCTGGGCATCGGTGTCAGGGATATCACTGCCGGCTATCGTGCCTTCCGTAGGGAAACCCTTGAGAAGGTCGACCTGACTACAGTCGACTCGGTGGGGTACGGGTTTCAGGTCGATATGACCTTCCGGGTGGCTACGCTGGGCCTGACGATCATCGAGGTCCCCATCACGTTCGTGGAGCGGGAATTCGGTGCGTCAAAGATGAGCGGCGGAATTGTGCTGGAGGCGATCGCCAACGTCACCCGCTGGGGGTTGGCCGCCCGGTGGCGGGCACTCACCGGGCGTTCATCGCCGAAGCGCGCTCTGCCCGCGCGGGACGCCTGACGAAGGCTGCCCACGCGAACACCGAACGAGGCTCTGGCGGCACGAAAAAGCCGGGCCGCTGGCCTTTCGGCGAACGACCCGGCCTGATGCGCTGGTGTTCCGGCTAGGCGGAACGACGCTCTCCGCGGCGTTCCCGCAGGATGGTCAACCGGTCCTGCAGGATTTGCTCCAACTCGTCCATGCTGCGGCGCTCCAACAGCATGTCCCAGTGGGTTCGCACAGGCTTGTCGCCTGACGTATCGGGGCGTTCCCCATCCACCAGCAGCGCTTCCTTGCCGGTTTTGGACACCCAGATCGGTGGAACATCGGCTTCCGCAGCGAAAGTGACGAACACCCGCTCGCCATCCCCACAACGGTATTCAACCCGCTGACGCGGAGCTGGCTCAACCCCGGACTCAGTCTCCATGCTTTGCGCTCCGAGGCGCATTCCGCGCAAGCTACGATCGCTCATGTATTCTCCTACTCAACAATTTGGCATCCGTAACGGCGGACGGTGGCGCGGCATTGGCTACCGCAACCTGCCATCTACATAACGCTGTGGAATTAGAGTCTGTTCCCGAGCAGACCAGCGAAACTACGGCAAACACTCAATTATACGCGGGGATGGTTGCAAACAGAAACCGGTCGGTTAGGCTTTCAGCTCGCTGTCGGGGGCGTCCGCTGTTGCGTCGCCCAGCACCTTGCCGATTCCCTTGAGCGCCTCGCCCACTTCACTGGGAATGATCCACAGCTTGTTGGATGACCCTTCGGCGAGTTTAGGGAGCGTCTGCAGGTACTGATAGGCGAGGAGCTTCTGCGTCGGGTTGCCCTTATGGATGGCATCGAAGACCTTCTGGATGGCCTGGGATTCGCCGTCGGCACGGAGGATGGCGGCTTTGGCGTCGCCCTCAGCGGCGAGAATAGCTGCCTGCCGCTGACCCTCAGCGGTAAGGATCTGCGACTGTTTGGTGCCCTCGGCGGTCAGGATGGCCGCACGCCGATCCCGTTCGGCGCGCATCTGCTTTTCCATTGAATCCTGGATCGACAGGGGCGGGTCGATGGCTTTGAGTTCCACCCGGGACACCCGGATCCCCCAGCGGCCGGTCGCCTCATCGAGCACGCCGCGCAGTTGGCCGTTGATCTGGTCGCGGGACGTCAGTGCTTCTTCAAGGTTCAGTCCACCCACCACGTTGCGCAGGGTAGTGGTGGTGAGTTGTTCAACTGCCTGGATGTAGTTGGCGATCTCGTAGGTCGCCGCCCGCGGGTCGGTCACCTGGAAGTAGACCACCGTGTCGATCGACACCACCAGGTTGTCTTCCGTAATGACCGGCTGTGGCGGGAAGGACACCACCTGCTCCCGCAGGTCGAGGAGGGGGAGCAGCCGGTCAACAAAGGGGATCAGGATGGTCAGCCCTGGTTGCAAAGTCCGCTGGTACTTACCGAGTCGCTCCACGACGCCGGCGCGCGCCTGCGGAATGATCCGCACGGATTTCACCAGGACGATCAGGACGAAAATGATCAGGGCAATCAGGACCACCGTTAGTCCGATTGCCCCTGCGTCGCTAGGCATAGGTTCCCCTTTGGTTTGGTAGCACGTTAGTTGGAAGAGTCGGCGGCCTGCGGGCGGGCTGGTGCACTGATCAGCGCCGTCGCACCGTCAATCCTGGAGACAGCGACGCGTTCGCCGGCAGGAATCAATGAGCCATCCAGCGTGCGGGCCGACCAGGTGTCCCCGCCAATTTTCACGGTGCCTGATTCACCGGTCACTACGTCGAGGGTAAGCGCCGACTCGCCAATCAGCCGGTCGATGTTGCTGAGTTGCTCGGGGGAACCGCGTTTGAGGTGCTTCAACGCCACCGGACGTACCACCAGCACCATGAGCAGCGATACCGCGCAGAAGAGGATCACCTGCAGGAAGAAGGCCGCGCCGAGGAAGGTGCTGATCATGGCCGCCAGGGCGCCCATGGCCATCATGACGAAGAACAGGTCGAGCGTGAGCGTCTCCACAGCGGCTAGACCAAGGAACAGGCTCAGCCAGAGAACCCAGCCGTTCTCCATCAGCCACTCGAACATGTCTTCCCCTTGGGCTAGGGCGCCGGTGGGCGCGCGGACTGCGTTACTCCATCATGCCAAAGGGACTGGGGGAAACCTAGGGATCCGGGGCTCTGAAGGGCGGTTGTTATACATCCGCAAGCCGCTCCGGTCCGGGGGGTCGCCGGAACACCTGGACGGTGAACCTGGCGCTCGTGGCCGTCCGCTCGGGAAACCCGGCCAACCCCGCCACCAGGTCGGGCGCGGCCAGATGGTGGCCAGCCGGGCCCATCAGGGCGACGTTGTAGATGTCGGTGGGGGACAGCTGCACGGTGGTGTCGACGGTGGCCATCTCGACTTCCTCGAACAGTCCCGCGAGTGTGATGGCCACGCCTTCGGCCTTGTCGGGTCGCACAGCGAGCAGCCCGGCGTCGTCGGCAATTTCGGCGAGATGGCCCGGCAACGGCGTCACGACCAGGAGCACACCCCCGGGAGTCAGCACCCGGTGGAACTCCTCCGGGTTGCGGGGGGCGAAGATGTTGATCATCATGTCCACCGCGGCGTCCCGCACCGGCAGGGTCCGCCAGACATCCCAGACCAGGCACACGCCAGCGTCAAGGGTCCCTGCAGCCCGGCGCAGGGCGAACTTCGAAATGTCGAGGGCAACAACCGCCGCACCCGGGTGTCTGCGGTGCAGCTCGGCCAGGTAGTAGCCAGTGCCGGCGCCGGCGTCGAGGATGACCCGCGGGTGGGGTGCGTGCCGCTGCGCGAGGTCGGCGACGGCCGTTTGCAAGGGGCGGTAATGGCCTGCGCCAAGGAAATCGGAGCGTGCCTGCACCATCACCGCTGTATCCGGTTGAAACGCCGTGCCCCGCCCGGTCAACAGATTGAAGTAGCCCTGCTTGGCTGCGTCGAAGCGGTGACCGGCCGCGCAGGCAAGCGTTCGACCGGCCTCCGAAAGCTCCAGTTGCCCGGCGCACACCGGGCAGCGCAGCAGGTCTTCCGGGAGGCGGGGCATGGTTTCATCCTAGGGCCGGAATTGGGAACGGTCAGCGACTGATCTAGTCTCGGACGTGTGAAACCACATGAGCTGAATCACCTCCAGTCCGTAAGTTCACCGTCGCTCTCACCCGATGCGCAGCGCTGCGTCGTCTCGGTGACCCGACCCGATTTCGACGCCGACACGTACGTCGGGCAGTTGTGGGACCTGGCGGTACCCGATGGCACAGCCCGGCGGCTGACCCGGGGTTTCCGCGACACTGCGCCACAATATTCGCCCGACGGGACGGCCATTGCTTTTCTGCGGTCGGCACCGGGTGGCAAGCCACAGCTGATGATCGTGGACAGCCGCGGCGGCGAACCGCAGCAGCTGACCGACCAGAAGCTGGGGGTCGGGGCGTTCACCTGGTCACCTGACGCGGCCAGGCTCGCTTTCACTGCCCGGGTCCCCGAGCACGGGCGCTACGGGACGGTCGACGGCGTCGGCCCTGGGCTCGAAGACCCCCGCCTGATCACCACGTTCAAGTACCGGATGAACGGCCTGGGCTATTCGCTGGACAAGCGTTCCCACATCTTCGTCCTGGACGTGCCCCGCCTCGACGCCGAACCATTTGTGGAGCCGGTGGGTCGGGCCAAGGAAGCAGCAGCGGACACGGTGGCCAAGGCTGCCGAACCCTCGTCGTCCGCAGCTGGGGCCAAGGGACTTCCCGACGCCGTCCAGCTAACCACGGCGGACGCCGATCACAACGAACCGGTGTTCACCCGGGATGGGCAGCGCATCCTGTTCACCGCCGCATTGCATCACGACGCCGACACCACCCTGTACACCGACATCCATTCGATGGCCGTCGACGGGTCCGACGTCGTCCGGCTCACCAACCGCGGTTCCGGCACCCGGGTGGGCTGCAACCGACCGGTCGAGAGCATCGACGGCAAGTGGCTGTTTTTCCTCGGAAGCGATCTGTCCGAGGACGGGCTGGACTTCCTGGCCCGCAACACCGCTCTCTACGTGGCTCCCGCCGGCGCGCCCGAGGAGGCGCGCGCCATCACCGACGCCGAAAGGCTCGATCTCGGCGAGGTCGGCGACATTGTGCCACGTGGTGCCGACTCGGTGCTGGTGTTCAACCGCACCCGGGGCAGGGGCACGCTGCTCGAGGTGTCAGCCGACGGTGCGCTGACCACCCTCGTCGACGGTGAGCTGATCGTGACGGGTGCCGCAGCGGCGGGGGACGTCGTCGTGGCGGCGTACACCGATCCGGGCACCATGGGGGAGCTGGCAGTGGTGTCCGGCGGGTTCCTCGCCCCGCTGACCGATCTGTCCCACACCCTGAGGGCTCACACCACCGTGGGCGCCCCGGTGGAGGAGACGTTCACCGCCAGCGACGGGCACGGCGTCCACGGCTGGGTCCTTGAACCCGAGGGGGAGGGACCCCACCCGGTACTGCTCAACATTCACGGTGGACCGTTCGCCCAGTACGGCTGGGGCTACTTTGATGAGGCCCAGGTGTACGCCGATGCCGGCTACGCCGTCGTCATGTGCAACCCGCGCGGTGCGGCCGGGTACGGGCAGGAGCACGGCAGGGTGATCAAGGGGGCCATGGGAACTGTCGACCTGCTGGACGTCATCGGCTTCCTTGAGGGCGCGCTGGACAAGTACCCGGCCCTTGACCGGGAACGGCTGGGAGTGATGGGCGGATCGTATGGCGGGTACCTGACCGCGTGGACCATCTCCCAGGACCACCGGTTCACCGCGGCAGTGGTGGAGCGAGGGTACCTTGACCCGCCGTCGTTCGTAGGTTCCTCGGACATCGGCTGGTTCTTTTCCGACGCGTACACCGGGTCGGACCCGGAGCAGGTGAGGGCCCAGAATCCGTTCGCCCACGTGGATCAGGTGCAGACCCCCACCTTCGTGGTGCACTCGGAAGATGATCTGCGCTGCCCGTTGGAGCAGGCCCAGCGCTACTACACGGCGCTGAAGCTGCGCGGTGTTCCCACCGAACTCCTGGTGTTCCCGGGGGAGACCCACGAACTGTCCCGGGCCGGATCCCCGTGGCACCGCCGGCAGCGGTTCGAGCACATCCTCCGGTGGTGGGCCACCTACCTGCCCACCGCCCAGAACCCGCCGTCGTGACCGGCTAGCCGGGAGGTGCCGGCGGCAGCGCAGCGTGCCGGGGAAGCAATATCTCGAAGCACGCACCCCACCCTGGCCTGGGGACCAGGGCTGCGCTGCCGCCGTGGGCTTCGGCGATCGCCGCGACAATGGATAAGCCCAGGCCTGCCCCACCCGCTTTCTCCGCCTCCCGGCCCGAGCCACGGTGGAACCGGGTAAAGATTTCCTGGGCATCCTGCGGCTGGATTCCGGGCCCGGAATCCAGCACCCACAACCGCACCCCGTCGGTTTCGACAACGGCTCCGAGCCTGATGATGGCGCCGACGGCGGTGAATTTCACTGCGTTGTCCGCCAGCTGCAGCAACGCCTGCGTCACCCGGTGCCGGTCTGCGAGGATGATGGCCGGTTCGGGGGCGGCGACCTGCCAGTCCCGGTCGGCGAGCGCCGTTATCTTCCGGTAGACGCCCAGCACCAGCTCCCTCACCTCGACCCGGTCCAGCTGCAAAAAGTCAGGCCGTCCAGCGCGGGCCAGCACAAACAGATCCGAGACGATCTGGTTCATCCGATCCACCTCATCGGTCACCAGCGCAACAGTCGCCGCACGTTCTGCCCGGGTTTCATCGAGGTCGAGGAGCTCCATGTGCCCCCTGATCACTGTGAGCGGAGTCCTCAATTCATGGCTGGTGTCGTCGAGGAACTGGCGTTGGGTCGTGAAGGACTGCTCGAGGCGGCCCAGCATGTCGTTGAACGCATCAGCAATCTGGGAGGCTTCATCGTTTCCGGTCGTGCCGATGCGCCGGGACAGGTCGGTGTCCGAAATGATTCTCGCCGTCTCGGCCAGGGACCTAAGCGGGCGGAGCACCCTCCCGGCCAGCGCGAGGCTGAGCAGGGACGCCAGGATGGTGGTGCCCAGCTGGACGATCAGCTGCGTCTGCACTGCACTATCGATCTCGTTCTGCTCGTTGGCGGGGAAGTTGGCCACCACGAACAGGCCATCAGTGGGGTCGCCCGGCACGGGCACGGCCACGTAGCTGGTGTTGCCCGCTGGTGTGTCGATGGTTCCCTTCTCCATCTCCTCAAGCCCCAGCCAGTACTCCACTGTGCTCCGGTACTCCCCGGGATCGGGTACCTGCTGGGCCCGGCGGGATTCGTACAGTTCACCGTCGATGAAGGCGAGCAGGGTTTCACCCTCGTCAGCGATCTCGCGGGAAAAATACACGTCGAAGATCGCGGCCAGGTCCTCGCCAAACGGATCCCCGGTCCGCGGGTCGACACCTCCGGCGAGGAGCCTGAACTCGTCGGCCTCACGATCCAGGCTGGTGCTGATCTCTTCATTGAGGCGTTCAAAAAGGACCAGTCGCAGCAGCAGCACTGACCCCACCGAGGACAGCACCAGCAGGACCACCACGACGGCGACAATGCGAACGCGGATGCTCGACGTCCAGCGCCACGAAGGAGTCCCTCTCATATCGCAACAGTATGCCCCGGATGCTGCACTGCCGGACGAGCCGATGCCCGAGGGTGCATGATTCCCCTGCGACCAGCCGATGGACGTCGAGGCGCTAGCCCGGCGGGTTGAACTGATTGCGCGGGCGTCGTTGCCACGCAGCCCGTGTCTGCACCAGGATCGGCAGTACTGTTGGTTTTGCTGGTGGGCATGAGGCCAACGACGCCGTCCAAAACTGCCTGATCCGCCGTAGCGGCCGTCGGTGGCCGTCGGTGGCCGTCGGGACTAGAGACTAGGGACTAGGGAGACACAATGAGCACGTCAACGACGACCGCGGCGCATCAGTCAGGACTGCACGCCGCCGACCACCACGATCTGATCCGTGTTGAAGGCGCCCGGGAGAACAACCTCAAGGACATCACCGTTGAGATTCCGAAGCGGCGCCTGACGGTGTTCACCGGGGTGTCCGGTTCGGGGAAGAGTTCCCTGGTCTTCGCCACCATCGCCGCCGAGTCCCAGCGGATGATCAACGAGACCTACAGCGCGTTCGTGCAGGGGTTCATGCCCAATCTGGCCCGGCCCGACGTCGACCATCTTGAGGGCCTGACGACGGCGATCATCGTCGACCAGGAACGGATGGGCGCGAACCCCCGGTCCACTGTCGGCACCGCCACGGACGCCAACGCAATGCTGAGGATTCTGTTCAGCAGGCTCGGATCACCCTCTGTGGGACCGCCGACCGCCTTCTCCTTCAACGTTCCCACCCGTAGGGCAAGCGGGGTGATGAGCACCGAGAAGGCCGGCGGCAGGGTGGAGAAGAGCGTGGTGAAGGACGCAGTCTATCTGGGTGGCATGTGCCCGCGCTGCGAAGGGATGGGATCGGTCTCCGACTTCGATCTGACAGCACTGTTCGACGAGACCAAGTCGTTGGGGGAGGGAGCCCTGACCGTGCCCGGTTACAGCATGGACGGCTGGTACGGCAGGATCTTCAGCGGCGCCGGTTTCGATCTTGACAAACCGCTCGAAAAATTCAGCAAGAAAGAACTCTACAACCTGCTCTACCAGGAGCCCACCAAGATCAAGGTGGAGGGCATCAACCTCACCTTCGAGGGTGTCATCCCGAAAATCCAGAAGTCGATGCTGTCCAAAGATGTCGAAGCGATGCAACCCCATATCAGGGCTTTCGTGGAACGAGCCATCACCTTTCAGGCATGTCCCGAGTGCGAGGGGACCCGGCTCAGCCCGGAAGCCAGGTCGTCGAGGATCCAGGGCAGGAACATTGCCGATCTATGCAGTATGCAGATCGATGAGCTGGCCACCTGGGTTCGTGGCCTTCGCGAACCTTCGGTGGCGCCGCTCCTGAAGGGGTTGCAGCACCTGCTCGACTCGTTTGCCGGGATCGGGTTGGGCTACCTGTCGCTCGACCGGCCAGCCGGAACGTTGTCCGGGGGAGAGGCCCAGCGGACCAAGATGATCCGGCACCTCGGGTCGTCCCTGACCGATGTCACCTATGTTTTCGACGAGCCGACCATCGGGCTCCATCCCCACGACATCCAGCGGATGAACGGGCTGCTCCTTCAACTGCGCGACAAAGGGAACACCGTGCTCGTCGTCGAGCATAAGCCGGAAACCATCGCCATCGCTGACCATGTGATTGATCTGGGCCCGGGCGGTGGCACCCAGGGCGGCATCGTCTGCTTTGAGGGGAGTGTCGACGGACTACGCTCCAGCGACACTGTCACCGGACGCCACCTCGATGATCGGGCCGCCGTCAGGGACAAGGTGCGGTCGCCGTCGGGCAGCTTGAAGGTGCGCAACGCCTCGATGCACAATCTGCAAAATGTTGACGTGGATATCCCGCTGGGTGTCCTGTGTGTGATCACCGGGGTGGCCGGGTCGGGGAAGAGCTCGCTGATCCACGGGTCGGTAGCTGGCGGTGAGGGAGTGGTGGTGATCGACCAGGCCGCGATCAAGGGATCCCGGCGGAGTAATCCTGCTACCTATACGGGCCTGCTGGAGCCAATCCGGAAGGCTTTTGCGAAGGCGAACGGTGTGAAACCTGCTCTGTTCAGCTCCAATTCTGAGGGGGCGTGCCCCACCTGCAATGGTGCCGGCATAATTTTCACCGAGCTGGGAGTCATGGCCACCGTCGAGTCCACCTGTGAAGACTGCGAGGGCAGGAGGTTCCAGGCGTCGGTGCTCGAATACACGCTGGGCGGGCGCAACATTTCGGAGGTCCTGTCCATGTCGATGACCGAGGCCGAAGCATTCTTTGGTGCGGATGAGGCCCGCACGCCGGCGGCGCACAAGATCCTGGACCGGCTGGTCGACGTCGGGCTCGGCTATCTTACGCTCGGCCAGCCGCTCACCACGTTATCCGGTGGTGAACGGCAGCGCGTTAAACTTGCCACGCAGATGGCTGACAAGGGCGACGTGTACGTGCTGGACGAGCCGACCACCGGCCTGCATCTGGCCGACGTCCAGAACCTGCTGGGCCTGTTGGACCGGCTGGTCGACTCCGGTAAATCGGTGCTGGTGATCGAACACCATCAGGCGGTAATGGCTCACGCCGACTGGCTGATCGACCTTGGCCCGGGTGCAGGCAACGACGGCGGCCGGGTAATCTTCGAGGGAACCCCGGCCGATCTCGTCGCCGCCAGGTCAACACTGACCGGCGAGCACCTGGCGGCCTACGTCGGCGCCTGAAACCAGCTCTTGATCGTTCTCGTCGAAACGCCGATAATCTACATTATGTCAAGTGGTAGTAAAGCGGCCCCATTTGATCCGCATGGCTATGACCGGGTTTTTCTCAGAGACTGTTCGACCGTCAGGTATCTGGCTAGGTGATCGGATGTGCGTTTTGCTGCCGGAGCCGAACGTCCGCGAGCCCAATACATCGCGGCACCAATCTGGCACGGGATAGCTAAGGGAGCGAGGACGCGGGTTATGGCCCTCGAAATCCCGACCGTCTGGGCCACTGCAGCGGGTGACCTACCGACCTACGCCGTTCGGATGCGGTAACTATCTTCAACCCGGCACTCCCCCGGCGAGGTCAGCAGGGCGGGGAGATTCTGTCCGCACGCGGTGCAAGCAATACAGACACCGGCCGTATGAAACCATTACTCCATGTGGTTTGAGTCGTGGGAACAAGTTTTGAGGGTGCTGATCACCGGGTCGGTGTCGTGTGCCGCGTTGGTGGTGGTGCTACGTGCATCGGGCAAACGAACACTGGGCCAGCTCAATGCCTTTGACTTCATTGTCACAGTTGCCTTCGGATCGACGCTCGCCACGATCCTGCTCAGCGCAGACGTGTCCGTTGCGCAGGGGGCCGCTGCGCTGGTGTTGCTGGCTTCGCTTCAATTCGTTGTCGCCTGGCTGTCGGCACGCGATGGGCCGTTGCAACTGGACCAGGTGCGCAGGAACAGCCTAACGAAATCTGAAGTGCTCCAGGCGGTCCGCAGTAGTCGCTCAGGAGATCTATCGGACATCGCTGTCGTGGTGCTTGAGACCAACGGTACCTTCAGCGTCATTCCCGACATCAAACTCGGTAGCGGATCGGCACTCGACGGCGTGTCCAACTGGCGCAACCCGGGCACATCATGACGAGTCCGGAGAGGGTCCCCCGCGCTGATCCCCCACCCGCGGATCGGCTACGGTCGGCGGAGGAATTCGCCTTGCGCCTTGACAAGCCCATGGGAATCCTGGGCATCATCTTCCTTTTCATTGTGCTCGGTCAGCTTTTGGCCAAAGACCCAACTGTTGTTTTCGTGTTCAGCATTGTCGGCTGGGCTTTCTGGGCAGTTTTTGTCGCGGAGTTCCTGCTCCGTGCCTACATCGGCAGTTTCAGCGGTGCGTTCTGGCGCCGGAACTGGTGGCAATTGGTCTTCCTTCTGGTGCCGTTCCTCAGGTTCTTCAGGGCATTACAGGCCTTCCGCCTGATCCGGCTGACCCGGTTTGCACGGTTTGGAGGGATCCTCTCGGCTGGCATTCGAGGATCTCGTTCCGCTGGCAGATTACTCTCCAGCAGGATCGGCTGGCTCGCCGCAGTGACGGCCGTGGTGATCCTTGCCGCCAGCCAGCTGCTCTACGCCACAGGCTCTCACGAGTCCTATATCGACGCATTGTTCGAAGCTGCAATGGCGACAATTACCGGGGCAGGTATCACTCCAACCGACCCTTTCGCCCGGGTGCTGCAGGTGTTGCTGGCCATCTACTCGGTGGCAGTTTTTGCGACCCTCGCCGGATCTTTGGGAGCCTTCTTCCTCAGGGACCAGGTGCCGACGGCCCAGGTGGCGACGGCCGGCGATAACCCCGCGGAGAAAGCACAAGTTGGGGTGATCGTGGACAGCTGAGCAGCCTTCGCCAGACGGCATACCGGTGCGATGGACGCCCAGACCAACCGACAGAAGCTGGAGGCGGGCCTGCCCGACTGGCGGCACCTGGCACAGGCATCCGGAGCTGGCTGAGGCGTTGGAAATCTATCTGAATCCTGTGAAGGAAGCGTATTTGGAGCGGGGCTAGGCTTTTCTGGGTGTGGATAACTCTTGTCCACTGCTCCTGCACATTGGTCTTTTTTACTGGTTTGTTCGAAGGTGTATTCGATAGAATTGGTGTATGGCAATCACCCAGTTCGAGCGGCCGACTGATACTCCCCGGTATTT